>CAJAKT010000590.1 GCA_903940375.1 uncultured bacterium
TACCAGAAGGGCGACACATCCGTGAAGAGGTCCGCGTTCTGCACCGCCGACGTCACGCCCACCGGACGGCTGGGGGTCGTCATCCAGTAGGGCAGCCAGCCGCTGGCGACCCGCTTGGGGGCCGGGCCATCGGCATGTGCCGCCGTCCCCACGGCCAGCGGGGCCAGGAGCAGAGCGGCAGAGAGCAGGGCAAGCAGTCGGCGCACGGGAAACCTTCGCTGGAGGGGACGGTCCGACCATTCTGCGACACGCCGGCCCCCACCCCGGGCACCGGCCCACGGACGGCCTGTCGCACCATGGACCCCATGCGTATCTTCCGTCGGGCCGCCGGCACTGCCGTGCTGGCCGCCAGCCTGGGCCTGGCCCTGGCGATCCCCGCCGCCGCCGAGCCCCCTGCCAGCACGACGGATTCCCTCATTGCCAGCCGACTGGCCAACCCCCGACTGGGCTCGTCGGTGGGCCTGCTGGTCGTGGACGCGGCCAGCGGCGAGGTGCTGTCCGACCACGGCGGCAGCCAGCCGATGCTGCCCGCATCCAATATGAAGATCGTCACGGCCGTGACGACGCTGGCCGCCCTCGGGCCCGACGCCCTGCTCACCACCCGCGTCCGGACCGGGGCCACGCCGGCCGATGTCGTGCTCGAGGGCGGCGGTGATCCGCTGCTGTCCACAGCCAACCTGCGCCATCTCGCGAATCTGACCGCACAGACGGTGCCGCCCGGGACTGCGCTCATCGTGCATGTCGATGACGACCTGTTCCCGGACACGCGACGCGCCCCCGGCTGGACGCGCTCGTACATTCCGTCCGTCGTGTCATCCGTCGAGGCGCTGGCCAGCATCTGGGACTACAGCGCCGATCCCAGCGCCAATGCAGCCCGCGTATTCGTCAACCAGCTCGTCAAGAACGGCGTGCCCGCAACACTGGGGCCGGATGCCGATGCTGGCGAGGGTGCCGTAATCGCGGAGACAAGCCACCCCGTGGGAGACGCCGTACGGGTCATGCTGCGCATCTCCGAGAACAACGTGGCCGAGGTGCTGTACCGCCAGGTGGCGGTCGCGACGGGTGTCGAGGCATCCTGGGACGGTGCACGCACTGCCGCCGAACAGGTGCTTCGCGGGCTCGGGGTGAATCCGGACGGCATGGCGCTGCTCGACGGAAGCGGGCTGTCGAGGAAGGACCGGGTGTCGCCCCGCTTCCTCGTCGACGTCCTGCGACTTGCGCGCGTCACCAACCCTGCGCCCTTCACCACGATGTTCGAGCCCGAGGCGATGCCCGTGGCCGGACAGACGGGGACACTCGATGATCACTACGGACGCTTCGTGACGCGCCGCGCAAGGTGCGCGCAGGGCGCGATCAAGGCGAAGACCGGCACGCTGTTCGACACGATCGGGCTGTCCGGCGTGGCCACGACGACGGCCGGGCCCGAGCGCCTGTTCTCGATGCTGGTCAACAACCGACCCCAGCGCTACTCAGCCCTTGCCACCAGACAGGCCCTCGACGGACTCGGCGCGACGATCACCGGCTGCTGGGACTAGCCCCGGCCAGATCAGCGGAGGGCGCGGGCGATCTCGCCGGCCGCGCGTGCGACCCGCGGGCCGACGTCGGCATCGTTGAGTTCGCGCAGGGCCAGCACGCACACACTCGCCTCAAGCCCGGGTACCCCCAGCACAGGCACGGCAATGCCGTAGGCGCCCTGCGGGCCGTCGCCCGTCGCCACCACCCACGGCGGATCGAGGGGACGACCGGCCGTGGTGCGGGCAGCGAGGATCGCGCGGCCGGCCGCACCGTTCTCCAGCGGTTGCCGCGAACCAGCACGTGACGCCACATGCAGATCGGAGCGGGTCGGCTCGACGACGACGGCTGCCAAGGCCTCCTGCCCGTCGACCACAGTCAGGACGGCAGTGGCGTTGACGGCATCCGCGAGGAGGCGCAGGGCCGGCATCGCGGTGTCCCGGACAACGGGCTGCACCTGACGACCCATCGCCAGGATGCCCAGGCCCAGCCGGCA
>CAJAKT010000591.1 GCA_903940375.1 uncultured bacterium
GACCGCTGGGTCGATGGCATCCTCACCGTCGTCGAGGATTCCGGAATCGATCCCTGCTGCCTGGTCATCGAAGTGAGTGAGACGGCTGTGCAGTCGGCCCGCCGGTCCCTCGATGCCGACCTGGTGCGGTTGCGCAAGCGTGGCGTCGGCATCTTCCTCGACAACTTCGGCAGCGGGAACTCGTCGCTCTCGATGTTGCGCGATCTCCCGCTCAGCGGGGTCAAGCTCGACGTCGGTGTCGTCGCTTCGCTGGGTCGTCCACAGGGGTTCGCGACTGCTCTGGCCAAGGGGGTGCTCGAGGTGATCCGCCCGCTGGGTCTCGCCGGAGTAGCCGAGGGCGTCGAGACGGAGGAGCAGGCAGCCGTCCTTGCCGAGATGGGCTGGGAGTTCGGCCAGGGCTACCTGTTCGGCCGGCCCGGCAGCCTCAACTCCGTCTCGCCAGCCCCCGTTCGGCTTCTCGGCGCGCTACCGAGCTGAGCCCCGGGTGCTCGTCGACGAATGTGCGGACGGCGGCTGCGTCAAGGCTTGATGCATCGCGCAATGCCCAGCCGATCGCCTTCGCGATGAAGAACTCCTGATCGTCGGCAAACCGGTCGCACATGGCGAACAGCGTGTCGAGATCCGTCTCGTCCCCGAGCCCGCGCTGATGCTGGATGGCTGCCCGGATGAGCCAGCGGTCCCCGGAATCAAGCCACGTCCACATCAGTTCCACGAGTTCGGAATGGTTGGCGACGACCGGTGTGATGGCGACGCTGCCGAGGGAGTCGACGGTGTCCCACCAGGGCTTTGTGACAACGAGATCCTGTGCGGTACCGCCGATGAAGTCGGCCGACAGCACCCGCGAATGCCGGGCGATGAGATCGCAGGCGGCGTACTGGTACTCCCGCTCCGGCAGTGACCAGAACTCTCTGCAGGTACTCGACAGGCCGGGTTCGGTCAGTAGCCCCAAGGGCTTCCAGGCTGCGCGGAGGGCGGTCCGCCGCGTCGGGGTCATGATTCCGAAGAACGGGGCGATGTCCTTCATGTAGGCGCGCATATGCGTTGCGTTGACAGGGTCGGCCAGCGGGGTCAGCGCGGCCGAAGCGGCCTGCACCCACGGGTTCATCGGGAAGCTAGGCCGAGGCCGCTGGCGACCTGACTCATCTGGTGGTCGAAGTAGGCCTTGCGGGCCCGGACGCTGTCGGTGACGACGTTGTGCAGGTGGCCGTACAGCTCGAACGAGACGGCGCCGAAGAGGGCACTCCACGCCGCCATGCCCCGGAGCATGAGGTCGTCGGGCAGGCGGCCGGACACGTAGGACTGGATGGGGGAGATGCTTGCGGCGACGGCGGGCGAGATGTCGGCCGCGGGCACGACGGCACCGGATTCGTAGAGGTCGACGATGATCGTGATCAGGACGACGGGCACCCGACTGGCTGGCGCAATCGTGTCCTGCGGTGCCGCGTAGCCGGGCACGGGGGAGCCGTAGACCAGGGCGTACTCATGCGGGTGTGCCAGCGCCCACGTGCGCACGGCATGGCAGGTCGCGAGGAACCGGCCGAGGAA
>CAJAKT010000592.1 GCA_903940375.1 uncultured bacterium
CCTTGTGCGTGAACGGGAGTCGCGCCGAGCCTTCGACCGCACTGATGCGGAAGATCTCGTAGGACTGGTCCCCGACGGTCAGGGTGCCGCGGGATCCGAAGCTGTCGATGCTGGCCACGAGCGTGCTCCTCTAGGGCGGCGGACTAGGTATCTTGACGTCAAGATATCGGATAGCTGGCCACGAAGACGACGCGGGCGCGCCTACTGCGTCAGCCGCCACGGGCCGGGCACCCGAATTGTCGTCTGGTTGCCCGCCTCCTGATTGCCACCATTGAAGGTGATGTTCCTGGCGATGACGAGTCCGTTCACCTGGGTGCTGCCGCCGTTCACTGTGACGGACCCGCTTGGCGCATAGATGACGGCCTTGTCGCTCACTGAACCCGTGATCGTGATGTCGCCGGACTTGGAGTAGATCAGCCACGAGGTCGTGCCCGTGTACGAGGTCGACCCCAGCGCGATGTCTCCCTCCGCGACGATGCCGCGGTTCACCGTGCCCGCCACGTCCAGCTTCTCCGACGAGCCGGTGCCGGAGCAGACGAAGGGGGCAGGCGGTGACCCAGATGCCACGAAGTCAGCCGAGCCGGCAACCTTGCATGACTTCGCATACGGGAGACCGTCGAGAAAGGTCTTGTTGTACCCGGCATTGGCGAACGCCGCTGATGTGGCGACAACCGGCTGGCTGTACAGGGGGTTCGCGATCGAGCCGTTGCTCCCGGGGTCGATCGGGGTGGAGCCATTGTGCGGAGGCGGGCAGTTGTACGTGATCGGCCGCCACACCGCAACGGTGGCAAAGCTGCCACCACCTCCGTCGAAGCACTCACCACCGTAGATGTTCCCGCCGACAGTGCCCTGGCCATTGAAGTTCGTGAAGATCTCCGCGACAAACTGATAGGACGACGTGCACTGCCTGCGTGCTGTTGCGCGAGCCGCCACGGCCGTCGAACCGTTTCCGACGAAGGCACCGAAGACATTCGTCACCACGTCATTCACGGCTACCGACACCCCGGACTCCGGCGAATACCCATCGTCGAAGATCTCGATGTCACCGCTTGCGATCGTTGCCCCGTTGAGGGTGCCGTACTGGATCGCCACATCCTTGATGGCCACCGTGCCCGCAGCTGGGGTTGCGCAGAGCAGCTGCGCCGCCGCAAGTGCCGCGGCATCCGCCGTGTTCTGGACCTGCGTGCGCTGCACGTAGGCAAATCCCCGGTCGACGACGAAGGCCATCAGCACCATGGCGACGAGGGTGAACAGGGCGACCACGATCGCGACAGCGCCGCGGTCGTGATTTCCCCTGGGCTCAGCCATGCTCAGTGCTCACTTCTTGGTCTTGAACGAACCACCGTCGACCACGGTGACGCCGTCCACGGACGCCCGCAGCCAGACGTAGTAGGTCTTGTCCGAGGTCAGACCGCTGACGGCCTTGCTAACGGATGTGTCACTCGTGCCCGAGGCAGACGATGGGGAGGCAGCAACCCAGGTGCAGCCATCCATCTGGTCGCTTCTCTGGTAGCAGAAGTCCACGGTCACGGTGTTGCCCGCGGCATTGACCGTGCCATTGAGCTTTGCGCTCGTCTCCTTGATGTCCGACTCGGCCCCCAGAGTCACCGTCGGCTCCTTCCGGGTCGTGAACGATCCGGAGTCCGTGACCGTCGTCCCGCTACGAACCGCTCGCACCCATACGTAGTACTTCTTGTTCGCCGACAACGATGACGCGCCGTAGGACGCAGCGGTAGCCGTGGACCCGGACACGCTGCTGGGACTGGCGGACTTCCACGAGCAGTCGCCCACCTTGTTCGACGTCTGGACGCAGAAGCTCACGGCGGTCGCCGGTCCGTTCGCCGTGACCGTCCCATTGAGGGTGGCACTCGACGAGGTGATCGAATCCGTGGCGTCGAGATTCACGGTCGGATCCGCAGCGTCGGTCGTGAAACTCCGCGATGGGGCACTGATGACCGTTGTGGCGCCTCTCGTCACCCGCGCCCAGAAGTAGTACGTCGTGTATGGCGTGAGGGATGTCGCCTGGTAACGGATGTTGGTCGCCGTGCTGCCGGACACCGTCGAGGGCGAGGCTGTCTTCCAAGCACATCCAGCCGTGCTGTCAGTGGTACTCAGGCAGAAGGCCACATCGACGGCCGCGCCATTTGCCGTTGCCGAACCGCGCACTGTGGCAGAGGTGTCATCGATGTCATCCTCATCGACGGCAGTCGTGGATACGGTGGGTGCGGCTGATGTTGTCGTGAAGGGAAGCGGTCCGTCGATGACGACCGTCGTACCGCGGGTCCCGCGAATCCAGACGTTGTAGGTCGTCGCCGTGCCGAGCGAACTGATATCCCTGGACACGGCCGTTGCGCTGCTCCCGGACACACTGGCGGGACTTGCCACCGCCCACGTGCAGCCTGCGACAAGGGCTGATGTCTGGTAGCAGAAGTCCACGTTCATGGACACGCCATTGGCGTTCGCTGTGCCCTTGATCGTGGCGGTCGTGCTGCCGACGGGCGTCGCCGCAACGACGGCGACGACTGGCGCGAGTGCCTGCGTCGTGAATGACACGGAGGCACTCTCCGCGGACACCCCTGATCGCGTGCCACGAAGCCACACGTTGTACGTCGTGTTCGGTGTCAGGCTCGACACAGTCAGGGATGCGGGCACCGCAACCGCCCCTGAGCCTGATGAGGGAGAGGCTGGGATCCACGAGCAGCCCGCGGTCGTCGCAGAGGTCTGGTAGCAGAAGTCGAACGTTGCCGTGGATCCGTTCGGCGTCACCGCGCCATTGAGCGTCGCGGTCGTGGTCGTCACGTCCGTCGCATCAGAGACGAGCACGACCATCGCGGCCGAGCCTGGCGTCGTGAAGCTGATCGGCGAGCTCAGGGTCGAAGAACCGGCTCGGACCGCCCGAACCCAGACGTTGTAGGTAGTGCTGGCGGCCAGACCCGTGGCACTGAGGGTCACGTCCACGGGGACCGATCCCGAAGCAGACGAGGGCGAGGCCGCCACCCAAGCGCAGCCACCGCTACTGTCACTGGTCTGGTAGCAGAAGTCGATTGACACGGCTGACCCGTTCGCGGTGACGCTGCCATTGAGTGCCGCTGCTGTCGTGGACACGCCCGATGGATCGAGCGCGACCACCGTCGGGGCACCCGTCACGGCTCCGGGCAGGTCCGCAGCAGGGAGGGCCGCAATCGCATCGCAGTTGGGATCAACCGCATCGCACGCGACCACGCCGTTCCCGTTGGACGAGGAATCGTAGGAGGTGACCAGGGCGTCCTTGAGGAAGAAGAGACCGGTGAGCGCGACCACAGCAACACCGGCCACGACCAGCCCGTACTCAACCGCCGTCACACCGCGGTCATCGGAACGCCACCTGGCTCGTTCCCGAGTACGCCTCATGCCCGATATCCCTCCCGTGCACCCCCTGATGGCACACCGCATCCGGCCACGTGCTCCGGCACGTCCAGTCTATGCCCGGTTGAGCTCCAAGAGGACAAATGGGACCTCTCGATCAGCGCACGAAATGGCCGACCGTCTCCAGGTGGTGGGTCATGGGGAACGCGTCGAAGGCCCGAATGGCACTCAGCCGGTATCCAGCAGCACGGAAATCGGCCGCATCACGGGCCAGGGCCACCGGATCGCACGCCACGTAGACGACCGACGGCACCTCAGCGGCCGTGATCATGGCGACCACCTCGGCCCCGACCCCCGAGCGGGGCGGGTCGAGCACGATGCCATCGGGCGCATCGTGGTCGATGTCCCGGAGCCAGGCCGTGACGTCGGAGTGGTGCAGGGCCACCTGAGGCAGGTCATGCAGGGCCCGACGGGCCGACTTGACGGCCGACTCGGCCGATTCCACCGCGGCGACGTGCCCCTCGGCCCCAACGGCCTCGGCCAGGAAGGCGGCGAACAGGCCGGCGCCGGCATACAGGTCCCACCAGGTCTGGCCGGGTGCCGGCCGCCCCATCTCCAGGACAGCGCCGACGAGTGCCTCGGGCAGCGCCTCGTGCACCTGCCAGAAGCCGTCGCGCTCCATCCGCCAGGTGCGGTCACGGACGGTATGCACGACCTTGCCCGGCCGAGTCTCGCCAGGAACGTCGACGCCGTCGGCAGCGATGAGGCAACGGTCGACCGGGACGATGTGGTGGCTGTGATGGCGGCGCAGGCCACGGTTGCCGTCGGCATCCTCCGCCCACGTGACCCGGCTGCGCCAGTGCAGGCCGTCGGGATGGCCGGGCAGCTCGCGCACGGTGAGGTCGAGGGCGGCCAGGTCATCGTCCGAGAAACGGCCGAAGCGGCGCAGGGCGTCGGTGAGCACCTCCTGCTTCATCCGCCGCTGGGCTTCGACGGCGATGTGCTGGAAGTCGCAGCCACCGCAGCCATCGGCATGGGCCCACGAGCAGGGAGCGTCAACCCGATCGGGATCCGGTTCGAGAACCTCGATCGCATCGGCGCGGACCATCTTGCGATTGACGTCGGTTACGCGCACGCGAACGGTCTCGCCAGTGATCGCATGACGCACGAACAGCGTGCGCCCGTCGGAGTGGGCGATGAAGTGGCCGCCATGGGCGATGGGGCCGATCGTTACGACGCGCTCGTCGCCGATCGTCAGCGGCGCGGCGTCAGTCATCACGGCCCGCAACCAGCTCACTTGACTCGAGCTGCCACGGGACGCTCGTGACCATGACTCCCGGCGTGAAGAGCAGCCGGCTCTTCAGTCGTAGTGCCGACTGGTTATGCAGGAGCTGCTCCCACCAGTGGCCCACGACGTACTCGGGGATGTAGACGGTGACGAGGTCGTTGGGGTTGTCGGAGCGCAGATCTCGGACATAGTCGAGGATCGGGCGCGTGATCTCACGGTACGGCGAGGCAAGAATCTTGAGCGTCACGGGGATGCCCTCGCGCTCCCATTCATCCTGCAGCCGCATCGTGTCGTCGTGGTCGACGTCCACCGTCACGGCCTCCAGGACGGTCGGGCGCGTGGCGCGGGCGTAGGCCAGGGCACGCAACGTGGGCTTGTGGATCTTGCTGACGAGCACGATGACGTGAACGCGCGCCGGCAGGGTCATGGCGACGGAGCCCTCGGTCATGATCTCGCGGCTGACCCGCTCGTAGTGGCTGTGGATCGCGCGCATGAGCAGGAAGATGATCGGCATCGCGATCACGACGATCCAGGCGCCCTTGGTGAACTTGGTGGCCAGCACGATGATCAGAACCGAGCCGGTCATGATCAGGCCGAAGCCGTTGATGATTCGCGAGCGGATCATCTTGGCGCGCTCTTTCGGATCCTCCTCGGTGCGCAGGAACCGGGTCCAGTGCTTGACCATGCCGAGCTGACTCAGGGTGAAAGAGACGAACACACCGATGATGTACAGCTGGATCAGACCGCTGACGCTTGCCTGGTAAGCCACGATCAGCAGGATCGCGAGACCAGCGAGGGTGAGGATGCCGTTGCTGAAGGCCAGCCGGTCACCGCGGGTGTGCAGCTGCCGCGGCAGGTAGCCGTCGCGCGCCAGCACGGAGCCCAGGACCGGGAATCCGTTGAAAGCCGTGTTGGCGGCCAGCGCCAGGATCGTTGCGGTCGCGAAGGCAATGACCAGCACGCCGATATGGGAGTGGTGGAACACCGCGTCGGCGATCTGGACGATGACCGTCTTCTGCGGTTGGCCTTCCG
>CAJAKT010000593.1 GCA_903940375.1 uncultured bacterium
ATCGCAATCGCGAGCAACTCCCCGTTCTCCAAAGCGCACATGTTCGAGCGAACCTATGTCAGGTGGCGCCGAATGTCGACGGGTTCGCCAGTTCGTCGGGGAGCCTGCCGGGGTCGACGCGATCGGAGATGTAGTTGAGGACTCCTTCAGGGTTCAAGCCGAAGGCTGCTGCGACAAGCTTGGGGTCCATCGTGTTGGCCAGTTCAGCAAGGCGGGTCACTCGCATGGTCCTGGGTGCCTGTCCCACTGGATCGAACAGGTGCGTGAGGTAGGCAGCCGAGGCGGGCCGACTGTCGGCCTTGGTGCCTCGAGTCACCAACAGGTGCGGGTTGGCGGTGCGCAGGTTCCGGCGGTGTTCGACGCATCGCTGGATGGCCTCGAGGGTCATCGGGTCCACGGGCGTGGGGTGCGGTCTGCGGCCGATCCGCATGATCCCGGCCGCAAGGTCGATGTCGCTGTCGGTCAGTGCCCGGATCTCCTGGCTGGAGGCGGCGTGCAGCAGGGCCAGGAGTCCGGCGAGTGATTCATGCGGATGGATCTGCGGGTCGGTGGTCCAGCGGGTGAATAGCTCTCGTTGGCGTGTGATGCTCAACGTCTTGCCGGTGAATCCGCGGCGTAGTCGAATCGTGATCGCGCGCGTCGGGTCGATGAGGATCAGCCTGCGGGCGTGGGCCCAGCGGCAGTACTGCCGGACAACGGTCAGGGTGCGGGGCCGGCTGCCCGTGCCTCGGGTGGTTAGGAAGTCCTCGATGTCGCCGTGAGCGACCAGCGCCCAGTCGTCCTTGCCGCGGGCGTGCAGGAACGCGGCGAGGTCACGGATCGTGGTCAGGGCCGACTCGATGGTGGAGTCGGACCGCGGGCGGGTTCGTGCCTGTCGGGCACGTTGACGTGAGGCGAGGAGTGAGTCGACGAACGCCACCACCGCGGGTCGCAGCGGGTCGGGGACCGTGTCGATGCGTCGCTGCCGGCGTGCCTCGGCGAGCCTGCGATCGTGGTCGGGGGGCAGGGCCAAGGCGTGCGTGGTGAAGTAGTCCTGCAGGCATCGGGCCAGCGTTCCGATCGACCTCCCGGATCGCCGGGACCGTTCCAGGAGCGCCTGCGGGTGCGTGCTCGAGCCGTCTGCCAGGAGCCTGCCCAGTGCGCTGACCAGGCCGGCAGCACGGGCGGGGCTATGGACCGCGGCGACATGCAGGACGAAGCCGTCGAACCAGTCAGGGACCTCGCCGAGGTCGCGGGCCAGGTTTGCCGCCCGGGTGAACGGCCGGTCGGGGTGGGCCTGCCAGCATGCGCTGCACACACCGTTCAACAGCCGGGTGGTCGTCGCTGCGCACTGCGGGCAGGTTCTCGGTGGCAGCGGGGGCGGCCCGGTCCGCGAGCAGCTCCCGCACCATCCGGTGCCGGGGCGCAGGAACCCCATCCGGGCGCAGCGTGGGCATGGCGACTTCGCTGCGGCCGTCATTGCCCGACGCCGACAGGCCCGGCAATTGGTGCCCGCGCACCGCACCGGTCGCCCGCACGAGGCGCAGCACCGGGAGCAGGTGATGCAGCGCCCGGTACCCGGGTCGAGTATGCGCAGTCGGACGCAGCCCGGGCAGGTGGCCTTCGCCGCGGCCTGGCGGTCGGCCTGGGTGCACCGGCAGCACAGCACGCGGTCGAGGTAGCCGACCGGTGCCCCGCACCGGGTGCAGTCACGCTGCCGCTTGGGCATCCGCGGCCGGCTACAGCGGCGGCATGGAGCGGCCGCGGGGCGCACTGGCCGCCTTCTTGGCCGGCTGGACCGGCTGCGGTGCGGGACTGGCGACCGGGGTGGTGTCGATGTCGATGAGGTCGTTGGGGGTGCAGTCCAGAGCTGTGCACAACGCGGCGAGGGTCGAGAGTTTCACCTGGGACGGCTCCTTGGTCAGCAACGCCGACACCGACGCTGAGGACAGGTGCAGTCCGGCGCGCTCAGCCAGTAGCCGTCGTAGTTGCGCCCCGGTCCATACCTCCCGCTGCGCGGCTGCGATCCGCAGCTTCCACGTGATGTTCACGCCTCGCCCTCCCTTTGCTCGAGCCGACCCAGAGTGTCGCTGACCGCCCGCCGGTAGGCATCCTCGATGAATGTCGCCGAGGGTCGCACGTAGCGCATCGTCGACCCGACCGTCCAATGACCCAGCATCTGCTGGATCGCGACCAGATCCACCCCGCGCTCATAGTTGTGGGTCGCGCATGCCCGGCGCATCGCATGCGGGCTGAACCACTGGGACTGGTCTGCTCCCTCAAGGGTCATCAGGTAGCGCAGCCGGTTGCGGATCGTGCCTCGATGCAGCGGGCCACCGGACTCGTCGGGGAACAGCACATCACTGTCGGGGAACCGGCCCCGAACGTCGGACAGGTACCACGTCAGCACCAAGTCCAGTCCGTCGAGCATCGGCACCCAGCGGGGGCGAGGCCCAGAGCCGCGCGTTCCCTTACCGAACCGGACATGGACCTTGCCGAACGGGCCGCGATCGAAATGGGCGTCGGCGACACCCAACTGCGAGGCCTCGTCGGCACGCAGCCCAGCGTGATACAAGGTGCGGAACAAGGCGTAGTCCCGGGCCGCCGGAGCGTACTTGCGGGCCGTCGCAATCCGACCTCTCAGGAAACCGAAGAAGACCTCGATCCTCTCCGGGGTCGGTGGCGGGGCCAGCGCCGGGGACTCATCCCCGACATGGCGCGAGGCGTTGAACTCGTCCACCGGGCAGACCAGTCGCACCCCGAACGCCGACTCGATCGCCGGGGCCCGCCGGACCTGCAGGAACCGGTAGAACCCCTTGAACGACTGCACGTAGCCCCGCCTCGTTGCCACCGCCAGTCCATCAGCGGCCAAAGCCCCGACAAGCCGATCAACATCATCAACGTCGGCCTCCCACGCCGGGCAGCCCAGCAGATCCAGGGTCCGGTCCAACAGCCCAGTCGCGTTCTCGATCGTCACCGGGCTGAAACCACGCGCCGTCCAGGAAGCCACGTAGGCGGCAACGCAATCGGCCTGGAAACCCATCGGATCCGGCGCGACACCCGTGATCGGTGGGTCAACCCGACCGGTCACGACCCGCAGTCCCCGCCGCTCCACCAGGCACACACCCTCTTCGCACTATAAGAATCAAGGCACTGCCTAGCAAACACCAGAGATACCTTAAATAGTCGCACGACACGCGGACAGGAAATCCTTGAGGCCGTAGGCCCTTTAGGCCCAAACGAACGTATGCCACTTCCAATTGAATGGGGCAAGACGTTCACCGACACGCGGCTGGCCGCCGCCGTCATCGACCGCATCACCTACCGCGCTCACATCATCGAAACCGGCACCGCGAGCTACCGACTGGCCACCACAAGCATGACCACGAAGTAGGGTTCACAACGTCAGAAGGTGGGGCCAGAACAAGCAAGCGCCCCGGGGCCAGACGAAGCGAGCATTCTCACGCCACCGAGCACGTCGCCGCCACCCGGCTGATCGACTCCGGCGTCGAACCGAACTTCACCCTCGAACAGGCCCAGGTCACCGCCTGCATCACCAGCCTCGTCGACGAGGGCCGCATCCCCACCCGGGCCGCCGTCCGCACCCGGGCCCTCGACCTCGCCCGCCAGGCCATGCGGCCCGGCGACGGGACCGAGCCCGTCATCGGCGGACGCGGCCAGTTGCCGGGGCGGATCCTCAGCCACTCCCCGATGGCCGTGGTCCCGGGGTGGCTGGACCGGATGGACGCCGACCCACCCCTGACCGGGCTCCTCGACGACCGCATCGCCCGGCTCCTGGCCGTCAAGACCGCGATGGGCACCGCCGCCCGCCTGCACACCACCGCCCTGATCACCGTCGAGCACGCGCGCGCTACCGGCAGCACCGCACCCCCGCCTGCCCAGCCGGCGCCCGCGCCGATCCTGCACCGGATGGCGGTGTAGCCGTGAGCCAGACCACGACCGACCTGCCCGTCGGCGCTTCCGAGGTGACGCAAACGCTCTTTCGCGTCGAGGAGG
>CAJAKT010000594.1 GCA_903940375.1 uncultured bacterium
CCATCTAAGCACCCAGCCCGTGATCACCTGCTCGATCGCGTCGGGCGTCAAGGCACCTGACCAGCCCCGGCCCGCGAGCCAACCTGGGCGACAGGCCGCGCCCACGGGTCCGTCCGGGCCGAACGTCACGCTCGGGCGAGCGCGACCGGCAGCGACAACGGCCGAGCCTACGACGTCAGCCAGGGCCTGCAGCGTGAACGGGGAGCCGGGCACCGTCGCGCAGACGGCCGGCGCATCCGAAGACGACGCCACGACGAGCACCGCCCGCGCGACATCACCCGCGCCCACGAACTCCTTGGCCAGGGACGGCCCCGACCGGATCCCGATCTCACCCGATGCCAGCGCCTCGGTGACAAGGGACCACGGGAGCAGCAGCGACTGCGGAGAGGAGAACTGCCCTGGCGGTGCGAAGTAGTTGGTGATGCGCACGACGTGCGCGCGTGGGCCGGCCGAGCGGAGCCAAGCCTCCTCATTCGCGGCGTTGGCCTGCGCGTACGGCGTCAGGGCACGTGAGGGAGCGTCCTCGTCATAGTCCGCGTCGTAGCCCTCTAGGACCCGCGTGGTCGACAGCAGCACGCCGGGAATCCCTGCAGCAGCGACCGCGGCAGCCAGCGCGTCGGTCGCCTCCTGGCCGGTTCGCTCGCCCTGCCGGCGGTCACCGCGCCCGGAGCAGTTGACGACCAGGTCGATCTCGCCGGATCGGATCAGGTCGACCGAAGCAACAAGCGAGGCGATCTCCGGGGACTCATCGAGGGGCGCCCGGCTGCTGACTCCTACGACCGAGTGACCCAGCTCGCCGAGGGCAGCGCCCACTGTGCGACCCACCTCGCCCAGCGCGCCAGCCACGATGATCCGCACCTTGGTACCTTCTCACGGTGACTCCCCCGCTTCAGCCCGTCCTCGTGATGCCGGTCTATCGCGGCGGCGCCAAGTTCGCCCGTGCTCTGGCCTCCGTGCGCGGCGCGGAGCAGTACTTCCGCCGGATCGTCATCAGCCTGAACAGCCCCAAGGGCTCACCCGACGAGGACACCGTGGCGGCCTATCTCGCCGAGGGCCCGTCCAAGGTGGAGGTCATCCAGTCCGGCACCGAGCTGCCGTGGATGCCCCACCAGTACTTCTGGCTCCGGCATCTTGAGGAGACGGGCGAGGGCGCCGACACCTGGGTCTACTGGTTCGCGCACGACGATGCCCTGCGCCCGTCCGGAATGTCGCGCATCGTCGACGCCGACGGGAACTGGCCGCTACGACGAGGTGACATCTACCTCGGCCCCTGGGGCATGCGCTACGACGAGATCGATGCCCTGTACGACGGCCCGACCGAAACCGACCTCCAGTCGTGGACGAGCTTCCCGCTCGCCGGCCCGCTCGAGCTGCCCGTCGCCGAGTGGATCGCCCAGCAGCTGGAGCAGCCGACCTACATCAACATGAGCGGCTGCATCACGTCGATGTCGAGCTTCCAGGCTCTACGCGACTTCCCGATCGCCAAGCCCGGCGGGATGCGCATCGAGATGGCCACCGCAGCGGCGCCAGGGAACCTGCGCGTCGTCGAATTCCCCGAGCCCGTCGTCATCACGTATACAAGCAAGGGCTCTGACCGCACGCAGTACGCGAAGGTGGCCCGCAAGGACGATCGGCACATGGTCGCGTGGCTCGCGAACTACGTCGCCCGCCATCCGAGTGCCGCGATCCCGACCGCAAGAGCTACCGTCAAGGTCGGCACGGACTATCTCAAGGTGCTGGCCCGGCGTGGGTCGCTACCAGCAGAGGACTGGCGATTCCGGGAGAACGTCGGCCCCTAGTTCGCTGAGCTGAACTCATAGCGCCGCTTGAGTCGGTTGCCGATCCTGTATCCGATCATCCCGTCGTGCTGCAGTCGGCCGACGACGACGCCGGGCGAGACGCCGATCCGCTCGGCGAAAGCGGTGATGGACTCAAGGGTCTTGAGCTCAGGCAACGCAGCCGCAGCGGACCCAGGGATCAGGACGTCCTGCGCGAACTCGTCGGCATGATCCTCCATGAGCCGGCGCTCCGGCGAACGATCAGCACCGTCGTCGATGAAGACCTCGCTCCTGCCGTGCAGGAGCACGTGGCCGATTTCGTGGAACAGGGCGAACCACAGGTGATCGTCGGTCTTGTGTCGCAGTGAGAGCTGGACGACAGGTCGCCCCGACACCCAACGGGCCGCGCCGGAACAGCGCGCTCCCG
>CAJAKT010000595.1 GCA_903940375.1 uncultured bacterium
ATTGAACACATCGGCCTGCTTCGTGAGGTCGGCACCGCCCGACTCCGTCAGCGACACCAGCGGCAGCCTGTTCGCGCGTGCGATCTCCATTGCCCGCAGCGCCTTGGTCACGGTGATCGGCGACTGCGACCCACCCTTCACCGTCGGATCGTTCGCGCTGACCATGCACTCCACGCCGTTGACGCGACCGATGCCGGTGACCAGCCCAGCGCCCACCGCGTCATCCGTGCCCCAGCCGGCCAGTGGCGACAGCTCGAGGAAGGCCGATCCGCGATCGAGGAGCAGGCTGATGCGCTCGCGCGGCAGCAGCTTGCCGCGGCCGCGGTGACGCTCGACAGTGCGGGCGTTCTTGACGGGGTCCGCCGTGCCGCCGCCCGCCGAGATCTGTCCGTACAGCGCGTCGATATCGGCCAGCGCAGCCAGCAGCGCCGCGCGATTGGCAGCGAACTGCTCCGACCGGACGTCGACGTGGCTGCGCAGCACCGGGGCCATGGACCTGACGTTAGTGTCAAGTTGATACCCGCGTCAATATCTCCCGCTAGGGTTTCCGCATGAGCCACTCCTTCTCGCGAACGGCCCGTCGTGGTCGAGTTCAGGGCCCTCAAACCAGCCACAACCGGCCGTTCGGCGTGATGACCAGGAGGGATCCGCGGTGACCGGCCCCGGCGACACCTTCGATCCGCTCGACGTACTGCGACCGGACTGCCTCGCGGGCCGCGTCGCCCTGGTCACCGGCGGCGGGACGGGCATCGGCCGGGCCACTGCCCTCACCCTCGCCCGACTCGGCGCACAGGTGGTGATCATGGGCCGACGGCCGGAGAAGCTCGAGGAGACGCAGTCCCTCGTTGCGGCTGGCGACCTGTCGATCACCGCCATTCCGCTCGACCTGCGCGAGTTCGAACAGGTCGACGCCGCCCTCGACCAGGTACTTGAGCAGCACGGCCGAATCGATCTGCTCGTCAACAACGCGGGCGGGCAGTTCGTCGCACCCGCCGAGAGCGTGTCCCCGAACGGCTTCCGGGCCGTCACGCGCCTGAACCTCGACGCTCCCTGGTATCTGACGACCCGCGTCGCCGCTCGGTCGATGATCCCCAACGGATACGGCAAGGTCGTCAGCGTCACGATGACACCGCATCGCGGCATTCCCTTCATGGCCCATTCATCCGCCGCGCGCGCCGCGATCGAGAGTCTCACCCAGACCCTCGCCGTCGAATGGGGTCCGAAGGGAATCCGCATCGTCGCCGTCGCGCCCGGGATCGTGCACACCGAAGCGTGGGAGGGCTACGGACTCGACCCTGCCAAGGTCTCAGAGTCCATGCTGCTGAACCGCCTGCAGCAGCCCGAAGAGGTTGCTGCAACCATCGCCTTCTGCCTGTCCCCCGCTGGCGACTACATCACCGGAACGACGATCGTCTCCGATGGCGGCTGGAATCTCGTGGGTCCGTTCCCGGCGATGTGACAGCCGGCCGGCTCTGAGCACCGGTATCTTCGCCGTCGCGGCAGGTGCCGCAGCCGCCGCAGGCGGAGAACCCTCAGGAGCACCATGGCCGGCAGCCGCCCCGCAGGCGTGACCCTCGTCTTCGTCATCATCCTCATCGAGGGCGTGCTCGCCCTCATCGGCGGAATCCTCGGGCTATTCGTCAAGGACATGAACATGCCGCTGATCAGCGCGCTGATCCTCATCCTCGTCGGCGTCGTCTACCTGGCGGTGGCGAAGGGACTGGCCAACGGAAACAGCTTCTCGCGCCTGCTCGTCGGCCTCGTCACCGTGATCGCCTTCATCGGCGGAATCTGGACCCTGCTGACGGCCAGCGGTCAGCGCCTCACCGGAGCCGTCGAGGCCCTCATCGCCGTGATCGTGCTCGCGCTGCTCTACAGCAGCAAGGCCAAGCAGTTCTTCCGCTGACCTGAGAATCGCTTCGACTCAGCCGAGGCGTCGAAGCCGACGCCGCTCGTACATGTCGGCGTCGGCGGTGGCGATGAGGCGGTCGAAGTCGAAACCCTCGGCGTGACCGATCGCCGAGCCGACGCTGACCGTGCCTGGCCACCGCCCTTTCTCGATGCCGCTGTGCTCCAACCGGTTCCGCAGGCGATCCATGAGTTGCTCTGTCGGCAGCGGATCGCCCATCCCGATCACGATGAACTCGTCACCACCCCAGCGACCCACGAGGTCGCCGGCCCGCACCGTCACGCGAACGGCATCGGCAACGGCGCGGATGACCTCGTCACCGAACTCATGGCCGAACTGGTCATTGGCCGCCTTGAGGCCGTCGATATCGACGAAGACAGCGAACACCGACTCCTCACGACGCAGGGCCAGGGCGACCAAATCGGGCACCCGCTCCTCGATGCCGCGGCGGTTCAGGGTGCCGGTGAGCGGGTCACGCGTAGCGTCGGCTCGGCTCCGCGCCATCGCGTCCGCCAGGTCGTCGATGCTCTGCAGCCGCACGCGCAGGATCACCAGGCCCAGGAGGATGGCGGCCATCCCGGCGATGATCCAGTTCACGACCCCGGCTTCGTCCAGCTGGCTCGCCGCAAGCAGGTAGCCGATCACCATGGGAACCTGAGCCGCAAGCACCGCCCGCACATCGAGGATGAAGGGTGCGAACGCGAGCATCGCAATCAGCACGTACGCGGCGCCGAGGGCAGTCGGGTCGGACCACACCTCCCACTGAAGCGACAGGACCATCACGACGGCCGCGGCCCCGACGATCCACGGCACCAGGCCGGGTGGAGTCGAGGGACGGCTTGCGACGAACGAGCCGAAAAGGAAGAGCGCCACCACGCCGAGATGAACCGCGTCGACGGTGTCGACCCCGTGCCGCGCCAGAACGACGTTGAGGACGCTCAGCAGCAGGATGAGCCCACCGGTCCACAGCAGGGCCTTCGCACCCTCGTCCTTCGCCAGCTCAAGGCGATAGGCCGAATGGACCCGGTTGGCGCTGCTCACGGCCCACACCCTCTCACGCGGTCCCGATGTCTCGGCATGAATCCGTCAGTTCCTGAGGAGTCGCCGCGTCACCTCACCCATATCCTCGGCCACTCGCCCCGGCTCCCCTGCCGGTGCCATCAGGTGGCTGAGCACCACGCGGACGATGACATCGACGACGACCGCACTCTCGCGAGCGCTCATGCGGCCGGCATAGGGCTCGAGTCGTGCTGCCATCACCGCCGTGGCCGCTTCCATCAGCCCACCCGTGTTCGTGGCGAGGAAGGGCAGCAGCTCGGTGTCGGTGCCGTGCGTGGCCGAGACGATCACCCGCAGGAGCGGGTGAGCAAGCGCCCGTTCGAGCACCCCCGCCGTTGCCGCCCGCACCGATGCCACCGCGTCGCCATCATTCGCGTCGAATGCCGACTCGACCACCGCGAGGAACCCGTCCAGCTCGCGCATCACCATCGCCTCCGCAAGCGCGGGCTTGGCACCAACGGTGTTGTAGACCGACTGTCGACTGACCCCTACGTCATCCGCGAGGCGGCTCATCGTGACGGCCGACCACCCTGACGCGACGGTGATGTCGATTGCAGCGTCGATGATCCGGTGCCGGAGCGTCGTGTCAGAACGATAAGCCGTCTGCGTCATCCGTCGAGCTCGATAACGAAGTCGGCCTTCTCCCTTACTCCGCAGTCCGGGCAGCACCAGTCGTCGGGCACGGCAGACCACGCCGTACCGGCGGGCAGGCCCTCGCGAGGATTGCCCCGCTCGACGTCGTACGCGTACCCGCAGCCCGGGCAGACAGCCCGCACGACATCCACCGGAATCTGCGACGCGGCGATTCCTGCCGGCAGGGCCACCGGCATCGGTGCCGTCGCGGGCGACGGATGGGCCGCGAGGATGCGCGCTCGCTTACGCGGTGCGATGTTCGCCTGGCTCATGTCGCCGCCGACATGGGCCAGCACCTTCGGGTCCATGACGCGACGCCAGGCCGGCGGCACGAGTGCGAGCAGGATCATGCCGGCATATCCCGTCGGCAGTGCGGGGGCACGATCGTCGTCGCGCAATGCCTGGTAGCGCCGGGTCGGGTTGGCGTGATGATCACTGTGCCGCTGCAGGTGGTAGAGCAGCACATTCGTGGCGACGTTGTTCGAGTTCCAGCTGTGCCATGGTTCGACGCGCTCGTAGCGCTCCTTGCCGGGAACGCCCACGACGCGTCGCAGCATGCCGTAGTGCTCCAGGTAGTTGACGGCTTCAAGGAGCGTGATGCCGACAAGGGCCTGGATGAGCAGATACGGCAGGATCCCGATGCCGAGCCACAGCATCATCACCACCCAGAGCAGCAAGGTCAATAGCCACGCGTTCAGGACATCGTTGCTGACGCGCAACGGCCCATGACCGCGCAGGCGGAGCCTGCGCTTCTCCAGCCGCCAGGCGCTGGCGAGCGACCCGAAGACCGTGCGCGGCCAGAAGGCATAGAAGCTCTCGCCCACGCGGCTGCTCGCCGGATCCTCGGGTGTCGCAACGCGGACGTGGTGGCCGCGATTGTGCTCGATGTAGAAGTGGCCGTACGCGCTCTGCGCCAGCGCCACCTTCGCCAGCCACCGCTCGTGCTGCTC
>CAJAKT010000596.1 GCA_903940375.1 uncultured bacterium
CGCTGAACTGAAACCCTTAGACGACGATATGTCCATTTAGGCGCTTCTTAACCCGCATAATGTCGCATATGGCGACCGTTAAGTGACACAATGTCGCGCATGGATCCACTGGATCCCGCTTCGTCGCACGCGAACGGAGGGGCACCCATGGCTCAGCAGGCCTTCCCCGCCCTCGTGTTCGCCAGCGAGGTCGACCGCCGGCGTCTGTCGCGAGCGCAGGCGCAGGGACGGCTCGTGCGCATCGCGTCCGGCATCTATTCCGGCGACATCGGGTCCACCGCGGAGTCGCTCTCACGGCGATACCTGTGGCCGATCGTCGCGCACGAGATGCCCGGCGCAGTCATCGTCGATCGGTCGGCTCGCGACGGTGGGCTGGGCCGGGACGGCACCGTGTTCGTCGTTGCCGATCGCAGCAGGCCCCTTGTGCTTCCTGGCGTCACCGTCATCCCCCGCAGGGGTGCGTCAGCACTGCCCGGCGACATGCCCTTGCCCGACGGGATCTACGTGGCGGGCGAGGCTCGCAGCCTGCTGGAGAACCTGACGCCAAGCCGACGAACCGCCGCAGGAATCCGGCGCACGCTGACCCGGATCGAGGTCGAGGAGTGGATCGACGCGCTGCTCGCCAGCCGCGGCGTCGAGGGCGTCAATCGCCTGCGGGACCAGTCGCGGCAGTTGGCTCCATTGCTCGAGAGGGAGCGGGAGTTCGCCAAGCTCGACGAGCTGATCGGTGCAGCACTGTCCACACGCGACGCCTCCCAACTGACCTCGCCCGCCTTGAGGTCGCGTGCGCACGGCCAGCCGTACGACCACGACCGGCTCGACGCATTCACCCGCATGGCCACGTCGCTTGCGGCAGTGGCGCCGGACGTTCTACCGCTCCTGCCTGCGGATCAGAGTCGGCGTGCACTGCTGCCGTTCTACGAGGCGTACTTCTCCAACTACATCGAAGGCACCGAGTTCACGCTCGACGAGGCCGCCGACATCATCTTCGAGGAAGCCGCTTCGCTGCAGCGACCACTGGACGCGCACGACGTCCTGGGGACCTACCGCATCACGTCCGACGCCGACGAGATGCGCCGAACCCCGCGAAGTGGAAGCGAACTCGTCGAGCTCCTGAAAGCACGGCACGCTGTCCTGCTCGGTGCACGCACGGACAAGCGTCCCGGCGCCTTCAAGCAGCAGCCCAACCAAGCCGGCTCCACGGCGTTCGTTGAACCCGACCTCGTCGAAGGCACCCTGCTCCGCGGATTCGATCAGGGCGCGTCGCTCACCAGCCCGTTCGCACGCGCTGTCTTCATGATGTTCCTGGTCAGCGAGGTCCACCCCTTCGTCGACGGCAACGGCCGCATCGCGCGAATCATGATGAACGCCGAGCTCGCACGCGCGAATGAGGTGCGCATCATCATCCCCACGGTCCACCGGCTGAACTACCTCGCCGCCCTGAAGGCTGCCACCCACACCGGCAACGACGGTGCCCTCATTGCGACCCTCGCGTTCGCCCGCACATGGACCGGCCGCATCGACTTCTCCGACCGGCACACCGCCGAGGCCGATCTGGCCCGCACCAATGCCCTGCGTGACGCGCACGAGGCCGAGGGGGCCGGTGTGCGCCTGGTGCTGCCATGACGCCGAGGGACTGACCGAGGCCGTGTTGCTCCGCGCGCCTCGTCGGGTCGCCGGTAACCCCGATCGTCAACGCTGCGCGTCATAGCGGCACCGCCTCGGCGAGAGCCTGCTTGCGTACCTCGTCTCGCAGCAGGTCGATGGTGGTCGCGTCGACATCGCGCCCGATAATGGCGCGTACGTCGTTGGCGAAGCCAGCAAGCGGGAGCACACCGTGCTTGGCAGCGTCGAAGTCGACGAGCAGGTCAACGTCGGAGGCGGATGTCTCATCACCTCGGGCTGCGGACCCGAACACGCGCACGTTTCGGATCCGGCGCCTACGTGCCGCACCTCGAATCTCGTTTGCATGGTCGCGCAAGTCGGTCAGAAGACTGCCCTGCGCGGTCGGGGCCGCTCGCAAGGTGACGTCCAGAGTCGCGCCTGATGCTCGAATGAGGCGGTCGAGCGTGCGCACAGACGGAGACTTGGCTCCCGACTCGTAGGCGGCAAGAGTCGGCTGCGACGTTCCGGCGGCGCGCGCCAACTGCGCCTGGGTCAGACCTGCTCGACCTCGAGCATCCTTGATGAGAGCTGACGCGTCCACATCGCAAATATATCCGTACGGATATATTTGTTCAAGGGCTTGAGCAACTCAGGCCGATGCCCTACAGCCCCTGGACCACGACCCGGATTCCGCGGAACGGGTTGATGGAGTAGCCGGGAATCGTCTGCGGCGTGACTCCGACTGCGGAGAGCCACATCTGGTACGCCGTCGC
>CAJAKT010000597.1 GCA_903940375.1 uncultured bacterium
ACGCAGGGCCCGAAGGGCCCGCAGGCCGACAAGGTCCGCGTGATCTGATTCGACTCAGCACCGAGAAGGGCCCAGCCGAAAGGCGGGGCCCTTCACAAGTGCCTGGCCGCCGCGAGCATCCCCGCGCGACACAATGCCCATGTGGATGTCCATCCCCTGCGCACAGGTATAGCCCTGGCCCTCCTGCTGTCAGCGGCCTTTGCTGTCATGACCGTCGGCGGCCTGAGCTACCGGCGCGAGATGCTGATCGCCGCGGCGCGCGCCTTCGTCCAGCTCATCGTCGTCGCGCTGGTCATCGCCTGGATCTTCACCCACCCGCAGGGAGCCTTCCTCTACCTCGGACTCATGCTCATCGTCGCGGCGTACACCTCGAACCGTCGGATCGGCGGAGATAACCGCGACCGAATAGGCGTCCTGCTCGCCATCTTCCTCGGCGCCGCGGCAACGACCACCATTGTCGCCGTCACCGGAGCGCTGGAGTTCAGCGCGCAGACCCTGCTGCCCTTCGCCGCGCAGATGATCGGTGGCGCCATGACCACGGCATCCCTCGCCGGAGTACGCCTGCGCGATGACGTTCACGATCAGCTGACCACTTTCGAGGGGTACGTCGCCCTCGGCGCGACGTACCAGCAGGCCGGACGCGAGTTCGCCAAGCGCGCATCGGAGAAGTCGCTCTTCCCCACCCTCGACCAGACGAAGAGCGCTGGTCTCGTCACGCTGCCGGGCGCGTTCGTCGGGATGCTTCTCGGCGGCGCATCACCACTCGCCGCTGCTCAGGTGCAGCTGCTCGTCTTGATCGGACTCGTGCTCGTGCAGGCCATCACGGCACTCGTCACCACACGGCTCATCAGCCCGTTGCCACCGGACCTCGGCCACAGCATCGCCGTCACCGAGGCGGTGGCATGAACGACGTCTTCGTCCTTGACCACGTGAGCGTGTCGTATGGCGCGACTACGGCCCTGCGCGATGTCAGCATGGCCATTCCGCGTGGGGGAATCACGTCGCTGATCGGCCCCAGTGGCTGCGGCAAGTCCACGCTGCTCCGCACGTTGAACCGCCTCAACGACCTCATCGCCGGCGCGCGGCTCGAGGGCTCCGTCAGATTCGACGGCGCGGACATCCATGCTCCCGATACCGACCTCGTCGACCTTCGTCGCCGCGTCGGCATGGTCTTCCAGAAGCCCAACCCGTTCCCGAAGTCGGTGTTCGACAACGTCGCATACGGCCCTCGTCTGCATGGCCGCACGGCCATGCTTGACGAGCTCGTCGAGCGGTCGCTCGTGCGCGCCGGACTGTGGGAGGAAGTGCGGGACGACCTCACCAAGCCGGCGACAACGCTCTCCGGCGGGCAGCAGCAGCGACTCGTCATCGCGAGGTGTCTGGCCGTTGAGCCGGAGGTGATCCTGATGGACGAGCCGACGGCGTCGCTGGACCCGGTAGCGACCGCGACGATCGAGGAACTGACCCGTGACCTATCAGCCGATTACACGATCGTTCTCGTGACGCACGATCTTCGCCAGGCCGCACGCATCTCGGATCGAACCGCGTTCTTCGCTGCACACGCCCATGACGACGACTCGCGCCATGGGGAACTCGTGGAGTACGGGCCGACCGAGGAACTATTCAACGAGCCCAGTGACGAGCGCACGCGCCAGTACGTCATGGGCGATCGAGGCTGACAGGGCACGTCCCCGTCGCTATGCGAGCAGCAGCACGAGGACAACGTCGAGGACGACGACGGCAAGCAGGCTCGTGAACATCGATGAGCGCGACGTCGAACGGGCAGCGAACACCATCGCGAGCACGAATCCCGCCACAACCGCAGCGGCCAGCAGCACCGACGTGGCAACCACCTGGACGACGAGGATCGCCGTCCCGGCACCCAGGAGAACCCAGCCGAGCACCGCCGCCCGGCCGGCCCCCAGCCTGCCGACCACTCCCCCGATGCCGAGTGAGGCATCCGAGTCGACGTCCGTGAGTGCATTCGCCAGATGTGCGCTGACACCGATGATCGCGAAGACGGCGACCAGCCACACCGGCGGTGCCGTTCCGTCGAGTCCGTACGTCAGGAAGGGCGGCAGCGATCCGAAGGCGATCGCATACGGCAGCCACGACCAGATCGTGCGCGACAGCAGGATGTTGTACGTCCAGCCCATCAGGACGCCGAGCACGTGGAAACCGCCGCCGATCCAGCCGGCCACCAGCACGCTGAGCGCAACCGACGCCGTGGCTGCCAGGGCCGCCACCCACCACAGCATCCGGCTGCTGACCGCGCCGGCAACGGTCGGCTTGTCGCGGCGCTCCGCTAACGAATCGAGTCGCGCATCGAACGCGTCATTGCTCCAGCCGACGGACAACTGCCCGGTGAGCACGGCAGCGAAAACACCCAGCAGCCCGATCCCCCGCCAGCCCAGGCTCCACGCCAGTGCCACGACGACGAAGGTCACGACGAGCGTGGGGCCGAAGTGGCTTGCGCGTGCCAGGGATCGGATCATCCGGTCCACCGTATCCCGATGGGCGAGCGGTCTCGTCGTATGTGGGCGACAATGCCGCCATGCCCACACCCGATTCCCTCAGCTCGCTTGACTTCGTCGACAACCACGGCAACACGGTTGCGCTCGCCGACTACGCCGGCAAGCCGCTGCTCATCGTCAACACCGCGAGCAAGTGCGGCTTCACTCCTCAGTACGACGGCCTGCAGAAGCTGCATGAGCAGTTCGGGCCGCAGGGTCTCGTGGTCCTCGGCTTCCCGTGCGACCAGTTCGCGCACCAGGAGCCGGGAACCGACTCCGATATCGAGGAGTTCTGCCGCGTCAACCATGGCGTCACGTTCCCGCTGTCGACCAAGATCGACGTCAACGGCAAGAACACCCATCCGGTGTTCGCGTTCCTGAAGAACCATGCCAGCGGGCTGCTGGGATCCTCCATCAAGTGGAACTTCACGAAGTTCCTCGTCGCGCCGGACGGCCAGACCGTCACGCGCTATGCCCCCAAGACCGCTCCGTCCGCCCTCTCGGGAGACATCGAGGCCCTGCTCACTGCCGACAGCTGAGGATCCTGACTCCATGCCCTGGCGTCATACCCGGCGGGGGTTGTGACGCCAGGGCATGGAGTCACGGGGCTACTCCGTGCTGATGGCCTCGAGGACGTTCAGCCGGCCCGCCCGGAAGGCCGGCCACAGCGCGGCAATGACCCCGACGGCGCCGGCGAGCACGAGGAACAGCAGGAGGCCCAGCCACGGGATGTCGAGCACCTCGATGCCCTGCTCGATCAGCGTGCGCTGGAGGGCGACGGCGAACCATACGCCGAGCACGAGCCCGATGACAGCGCCGTACACCGCGATGACGAGCGCCTCCAGCACGACCATGGTGCGGATCTGACGGCGGAGCGCCCCGACGGCACGGAGCATGCCGATCTCGCGCGTGCGTTCGACCACCGACAGGACCAGCGTGTTCACGATGCCCAGCACCGCGATCAGGATCGCCAGGCTCAGGAGCATCACCATGACGAGCAGCAACTGATCGACACTCGACGTGATCTGCTCACGGAACTGCACCTGACTCAGCACCTGCACCGTCGGGTAGTCAACGAGAGCGGCCGTCATCGCATCCTGCAACTGCGTCGAATCCACGTCAGGGTCCGCCTTGACGTAGAGGAATGCGGCGCCTGTCTCAACCCCGGCATCCGATAAGGCCGCCGTATCGACGACATACCCCGAGTACGCACCGGCCGGGTCGTAGAGCCCGGTCACCGTGAAGTCGGCCGTGCCCGTCGTCACCCGAACGGTCACCGGATCGCCGATGCCCACGCCCGCTGCGGTGGCCGTCGAGGTGTCAACGAGCAGCCCGCCCGCATCCAGTCCGGCAAGCGAGCCCGACGTGAAGGTGAGGTTCACCATCTCACCGAAGGTCGCCGGAACGACTCCGACGACGGCCGCACCCTGCCCGCCAACCTCGGCGGGGACAAGCTTCACCGGCGACACGGCCGCAACGCCGGGCACGGCCGCCACCGTCGTGGTCACCTGATCGGGGAACGGGCGCTGCGTCTGGCTGGAGACCAGGAAGTCGGCACCGACGACGCGGTCGATCACCTGCGTGATCGAGGTCTTGGCAGAGGCCGCGAAGATCGTGAGCGCCGAGACAAGGGCCAGCCCGATCATCAGCGCGGACGCCGTTGCCGCTGTCCGGCGCGGCTGACGCTCAGCATTCTGGACGGCAAGGGACCCCACCGTCCCGAACATCCGCGGGAAGGCGAATCCGAGCACCCGCACCAGGGGCCCGGCGATCGCCGGACTCAGCACGATCGCACCGATCAGGGCAGCCACCACGCCCAGCCCGACGAACTGCGAACCCGCTCCCCCGCCGACCAAAGCACCGGCCGTCATCACGCCAAGACCGAGAACCAGCAGGATGCCGCCGGCGATCGCTCGAAGACGCAGGGACCGAGTCGGAATGGCAACGTCGTCACGCAAGGCCGCCATCGGCGGGATGCGGGAAGCCCGGACCGCCGGCGCAAGAGCGGCCACGACGGTGACGAGGACGCCGATGAGCAGGCCGACGATCACCGTGCGCGGGAGCAGGACCAGCCCGCCCGTCGGAATCTCGGCCCCGATGGCCGCGAAGAGTGCCTGCAGGCCGAACGCCACGGCGATGCCGACACCCAGCCCCAGCACTGCCCCGACGAGCCCGACGCCGAATGACTCCGCAATCAGCGAGCGGACGATCTGCCCGCGCGTGGCTCCCAGCGCCCGAAGCAGCGCGAGTTCCCGGCTGCGCTGGGCGACGAGCATGGAGAACGTGTTGAGGATGATGAAACTGCCGACGAACAGCGCGATGCCGGCGAAGACCAGAAGGAAGATATCGATGAAGGCAAGACCGGAGGCGATGTCTTCGGCGGCCTTGTCGGCGGCCTCCTGTCCGGTTCGCACGGTCGCCGCATCACCGATGACGGCCCGCACGGAAGCCGCGAGCACTTCCTGCGTGACGCCTTCGGCCGCGACCACGTCGATCTCGGTGTACTCGTCGCGTCCGCCGAGCAGCAACTGCTGTGCATAGGCCGTGTCGAACGACGCGATGGTCGCCCCGGCAAGGTTCCCGGACGTGCCGTAGCGGAAGACGCCGACCATCGTCGCCTGCATCGCGCCCTCAGGACCGATCAGGGAGACGCTCTCGCCGAGTGCGTAACCCGACTTCTCGGCCGACACCGAGTCAAGGGCCACCTCCCCGGCTGCCGCCGGACCGCGACCCTCGGTGAGCCGGAAGGGCGTGAGGGCCTCGTCGTCGTCCCAGTTACTGCCGAACTGAGGAGCGCCGGTCGTACCCAGCACCGTGCCATCGCTGCCGACGATGCTGACCCCGTCGACGAGCACCTGGCCACCGGCCTTCGCCGCGCCCTTGACGCCCTGGACGTCGGCGAGCAGCGAGGCAGGGAGGGTCTGCGGCGGCCCGTTGCGACTTGCCCGTCCGCTCCCATCCGCAGCCACGTCCTCGTTGGGGGTGACGACCACGTCACTCGTGGTGGCCGAGAAAAGGTTCGTGAACGTGCTGTTGAGGGTGTCGGTGAAGATCAATGTGCCGACGACGAAACCCACGCCGAGAACGATGGCGATACCAGAGAGGACCAGACGGAGTTTGTGGTGCACGAGACTCCGCCATGCGCTGCGCAGCATGGTGCTAGGACCTCCGGCCCTTGCCGTCGAAGCCCTTCATGCGGTCAAGGACTCCTTCGGCCGTCGGGTTGTCCATCGTGTCGACAATCTGCCCGTCAGCGAGGAAGAGCACGTGATCGGCGTAGGACGCGGCCGAGGGATCATGCGTCACCATGACGATGGTCTGCCCGTGCTCGTCGACGCTGCGACGAAGGAATGACAGGACTTCGGCACCCGCGCGTGAGTCGAGGTTGCCTGTCGGCTCGTCGGCGAAGATGATCTGGGGCCGGCTAGCGAGGGCACGCGCCGCGGCAACCCGCTGCTGCTGGCCACCGGAGAGCTGACTGGGCCGATTGCGCAGCCGATCGCGCAGGCCGATCGTGTCGATCACGCTATTGAGCCACTCCTGGTCGACCTTGCG
>CAJAKT010000598.1 GCA_903940375.1 uncultured bacterium
CGAGCCACCGACAGTGCCTCAGCGACATCCACCGCCCCGTCGACGCTGATCTCGATGTCCTTCGACGCCCCCTCGGCGTCCGCGATCAGCTGCCGCGCCAACTGAGCACATACCTGCGTCACGGCATCGGCGAACACGACCGGATCGGGCGTAACACCCGAGGCGCCGCTGGCGAGCAGCAGCACGGTGTCGTTGGTGCTCATGCACCCATCGGAGTCGATGCGATCGAATGTCAGCCCCGTGCCCTCACGCAATGCCTGACTCGCCTGGTCCTGGTTCACGACGGCATCGGTGGTGATGACGACGAGCATCGTCGCCAGGGCCGGAGCGAGCATGCCCGCACCCTTCGCCATGCCGCCCACCGTGAAGCCGTCGATCGTCACGCTCGCGACCTTCGGGACGGAATCCGTCGTCATGATGGCGACGGAAGCGTCCGTGCCACCGTCCGTCGACAGAGTGCGCACGCACTCGGCGATGCCGTCGAGGATGAGCGGCATCGGCAGGCGTTCGCCGATCAGACCCGTCGAGCACACGCCCACATCGCCGGGTGCGGTCTCGAATCCGGATGCGGTCAGCACCTCTGCCACCCGCTCGGCCGTGTAGTGCGTGTCGGCGAAACCCGCTGGTCCCGTGCACGCATTGGCACCGCCGGAGTTGAGGATGACCGCTCGCATCTCACCATCGGCCACGGCCTGCTGTGACCAGATGACGGGTGCCGCCTTGAATCGGTTGCCTGTGAAAACCCCGGCAACAACGTCGAGCGGGCCGTCGTTGACCACGAGGGCGAGGTCGGGCTTACCTGAAGCCTTGATCCCGGCGGTGATCCCGCTTGCCCGGAAACCCTTGGCACTGGTGACGGTCACGGGGCGACTCCGTTCGCAGACAGGCCTGTCGACTCCGGCAGACCGAGGATGAGGTTGGCGTTCTGCAGAGCCTGGCCGGCCGCGCCCTTGCCGAGGTTGTCGATGGCACTGACGACGATGACGCGGCCAGCATGCGGATCGACGGCGCACTGCAGGTGCACGGCGTTGCTTCCGCTCACTGACGAGGTCTGCGGCCACTCGCCGGGGGCGAGTACGTGCACGAAGGACTCGTCCGCGTAGGCGGCGACCAGTGCCGCACGCACCGCGACGGCATCGACACCGGGAGCCGCAACCGCCGTGCACGTCGCGACGATCCCCCGCGGCATCGGGGCGAGCAGGGGCGTGAACGACAGTTGGACAGCCGACCCGGACGCGTCGGAGAGCGACTGCTCCATCTCGGGGGTGTGCTGGTGCACGCCGCCGACCTTGTATGCGGACATCGAGCCCATCACCTGCGTGGCCAGGAGCGCATCGGAGGCCTTGCGTCCAGCGCCCGAGGTGCCGGAGGCGGCCACCACCACGATGTCAGACGGCTCGGCGAGACCAGCAGCCAGCACGGGGGCCAACGCGAGAGCAACCGACGTGGCGTAGCAGCCCGGGTTCGCGACCCGACGAGCCCGCTGGATCGCAGCACGCTGGCCAGGCAGTTCCGGGAGCCCATAGGTCCAGGTGCCCGCGTGGGCGCCTCCGTAGTACTGCTGCCACGCGGCCGCATCGCGGAGCCGGAAGTCGGCACCGAGGTCGACTACGGGCAGATCCTCCGGCAGCTGGGCCACCAGCGCGGCCGACTCCCCGTGGGGAAGGGCGAGGAACACGATGTCGGCGTCAGCAAGCGTCGCTGCATCGGTCGCAACCAGCGTGCGGTCGCCCAGTCCGGCCAGGTTGGGGTGGACGGCCGAGAGCTTCTCCCCCGCCCGTCCCCCGGCGGCCATGGCCGCGATCTCGAATTCGGGGTGCCCGGCCAGCAGCCGGAGCAGCTCACCGCCGGCATAGCCGGACGCACCGGCGACGGATGCTCTCATCATGGAGGCAGTATACGCATACGCGCATACTGCCTCCATCGTGCCGCCCTCGCGGGCGGGCGGTCCACCTACCGCGCGGACTCCGTGACCACGTTGCTCTTCACCTCGTCGTTCTGACTGGCAATGTAGAACGTGACGCTCTCGCTGCGATTCCGGGTCGCGACGGGAATTCTCAACCCGACGGTCCCATCCGCCGCCACATTCAGCGAGCCAGGCGACTTCGCGAACGTTCCCGAGCCCCACTTGAGCCAGACCGCTAGCCGCTCCTCCTTCTTGAAGCCATGGGTCTGCGCCGTGGCCACCAGGTACTGCCGGCCGTTGGGAGCAATCTCGCGGTCCTTCCGCACGATGTTGATCTGCTTCACGGATGTCGACGCCCCGGACGGACGGATCTGGACGATGTTGCTGAAGTTCGTGCCGTCCACCGTGAACTTCACGTAGATGGCCTGGCTGGCCGCGTTCCTCTTGAACCGGGCCCCCCACCCGAACTTGCCAGACGCATTGACCGTGGCGAGCGAACCCTTCTGCGCGACCCACGTGCCGGTGTCGCCCACCTTGACCCAAGGAGTGACCTTGGTGCGCGCCGGGTAGCCAGGCGCGATGCCGCCAACGTCGACCTTCGAGTCGAAACTCAGGAACACCTTCGACCGCTTGTAGCTGGTGATCCCGAGAGACTGCGGAGATGCAGGGGCGCTCGCGCTCGACGCATCTCCCCAGCCACCGAAGTTGAGTGCGCTGACGGTGAAGGTGTACTTCGTACCGGCCGTGAGCTGGCCGTTGAACGAGCACTGCGTGGGCTTCTTGTCCTTGACCACGCTGGTGATGCAGACCTTCGCGCCCGGATGCGCATTGACCAGGTAATTCAACACCGGGGTCGTGCCCTGATCGCTGGGAGCAGTCCAGTTGACCTGGACACGATTCCACAGCGAGGTCGCTACGACATCCGTCGGGGCACCAGGGGTGCGGATCGGGGCGTCAGGGCTTACCCACTGCGCATAGATCCGATTGTCACCCGTGAGATTCAGGTTGCCGCCCACCGGGATCGTCAGTCCGGAACCATCGGCGCTGGTGTTGAAAGATCCAAGCAGGTAGCCATCGCGCGTGCACACACTGTCCGTCGGAGCATTCGCCCACGTCGTGGCGTAACCCGTCACCTTCGTGGTCGAGCACGTGCCGCCGTTACCGTCGAAGTCAATGGTGATGACGGCCGGCGCGACCGGAGCCACGTACCCGGTCGGGCAGTTTCCGATGCAGATCGAATCAAGGGGATACTGCCCTAGCGCTCCGGCCGTGAAGATGACGTTGTACTGGCCCGACGCCGGGGGCGCCACCGTAAGGGCGGGAAAAGTGATCTTCACCTGGCTGGTCGCGTTGAGGCCAGTGGCGTCCGAGTAGACAAACCGAAACCGTGTGCCCGACACCCACTCACAGGCAGGCAGGGTTGGATTCGCGACATTTGCTCCCGGGGAGCCATTGGGTGTGGGTGTTCCAGCCCCACCAACCAGAGCGAAAGTCGGACAGACGTTGCCCGTGTTGGAACCGGTCATGTTGTTGAAGTCCAGGAAGTACACGTAGTAGTTGTTCAGAACCATCGTCGGGAAACCGTTGATGGTGACGTCCAGTGGCGCCGCAGCGTCAAGGTATGGGGACGGCGTGACCGAGATCGTCTCTATCGCACTCGCTGGTGCTGCCATGCCGACGGACAGGCCGATCATCGACGCGACCATGGCCACGACAGCCAGCAGAGCAATGAGCATGCGACGCACGAGAGTTCCCCTCACCCACGATGGCCGATCCGCCTGATCGACTCCTCGCCAGCGAAACTACTTTTCGTCGTGGCGGGCCACCAATATCCAGCCGCCCCCTCTTCGGGGGGTGCCGGCAGCCAAGGCCGAGGCGGTGCCGTCGGTCGAGGGCTAACGTTCGCTCAGACGGAACGAGCCGCGTGACGGAGAACGGGGCAACGGATGCGGTCGGATGCGGTGACGAGGATCAGCCTCGCCGTCCTCGGCGGCTGGCTGACCATCATGCCGGCGTCCGTGCTCACCCTGGCCCTGCGCATGCGCGAGTTCGATCCCACCGGGCTGCCCACGCAGTACTCGCTGACCCTCGCCGTGGGCTGGCTCATCATGATCGTCGGGCTGATCGGGTTCGGGCAGCTGGGCGACGTCATGGAGCAGCGCGGCCACTCACGCGTTGTGCTGATTCGCTGGGCCACTCCCCTGCTGCCCATCGCCGGGGCGACGCTGATGTTGGCACCGACGCCGTCCGTCCTCACCTTGGCGTGGGCATTCGCACAGGTGCCAGCGGCGGCGGTCCTCACGTCCGCGCTGGCGATCAGCGGCACCGCCGTCCCCATGCAGCGACGCGGCATCCTGTCCGGCCTGATCGGTGCGACATCGATCATGGCGCTACTGCTCGGCAGCGTCATCGTCCGGCTACTGCAGTCGAACGTCGCGGCCGCCTTCCTCGCACCGGCCATTCTCGGCGCGCTGCTCGTGCTGCCACTGGCACTCCGCACACCGGCCCCAGTTGCTCACATTCCGCATGACCGACG
>CAJAKT010000599.1 GCA_903940375.1 uncultured bacterium
CGGATCGAGTTGATGAACTCGTTCGTGAACTCCTCTGAGCTGACGTACCGGACGCGGGTGCCCTTGTAGAGGGTGCGCGTGTAGTGGCCGATGGCGTGCAGCAGGTGGGTCTTGCCGAGGCCGGAGCCGCCGTAGATGAACAGCGGGTTGTACGCCCGGGCCGGCTGCTCGGCGACGGCCACGGCAGCGGCGTGGGCGAAGCGGTTGCTGGACCCGATGACGAACGTCTCGAAGGTGTACTTGTCGTTGAGCCGGCCATCCTCGTTGCGGGTGCCCGGTGAGCCGGTACCCGGCCGAGCGGTGTCGTCGCGACGATCAGGCGAGACCGCGATCGACTCGGCGGCATCGGCGTACGTGGCGTCGGCGACTTCGTCGGTGGTCTCGTCGAGGGTCGGGTCAATGGAGGGGTCGACCGTGACGGCTAGCCGGATCTCCCGGCCCAGCGTGGCAGACAGCGCCTCGACCACCATGGGACGCAGGCGGGTCTCGAGGACATCCTTGGTGAACTCATTGGGAGCGGCGATCAGGGCGGTGTCCTCGACCAGGCCCATGGGACGGGTGAGGTTGACGAATGCTCGCTGCTGAGGGGTCAGGCTGCCGTCGGCCAGACTGGCGATTGCGGTCGCCCACACTTCGGTGAGGTCGCCGGTCGCGTCCACGTCATCCCCCGGTTTCGGCTAGGTATCCACAATCTTATCCACAGATGTGGAACAGGTCCGGTGACGATAGCCAGAATGCTCAAGCGAGGACAAGTGCGGATCAGGGGGCTGGTTTGACCGTGCTCCGTCCTGTTCCGTAGGCTGGGCCGTCCTGCCGTGGATGCCATCCACTGGTCGGATTCGACTTCCCCGTTCGCACGCGTCCAGGAGCCTGACCATGAAGCGCACCTTCCAGCCCAACACCCGTCGTCGGGCGAAGACGCACGGCTTCCGGCTCCGTATGCGTACCCGCGCCGGCCGCGGCATCCTCGCCGCCCGCCGGGCCAAGGGCCGCGAGCGTCTGTCCGCCTGATCCGGCATGCTCCCCGCCGCCAACCGGCTTCGGACCGCGGCTGATTTCCGAGAGACCACCCGACACGGGTCCCGGGCTACCCGGGGCTGTGCGGTTGTCTACCTGTCCCCTCTGGCCACCAGTGGCCCACCGCGTGCTGGGCTGATCGTGGGCAAGGCCGTGGGTGGGTCCGTGCAGCGCCACCGGGCCGCTCGCCGGATCCGGGCCGCGCTTGCTGGCGAAATACCCGGACTAGCTGACGGCACCCTGGTCGTCGTCCGGGCCTTGCCGGGGGCCGATACCGACCCGGGCCTGTCGCGTGATGTCGCCGCGGCCGTTGCTGCGGCGACGGCCAAGGCACTGCGGGTGGTGTCCTCGTGACCGAGCAGCGGGGCACCGTGCGCCGGCTCGGGGCAGCGCTCACCTGGGCCTGGAACCACTCCATTGGCTGGGTGCTGACGTGGGCGCTGATCCTGCCCATCCGGTTCTACCAGCGGCTGATCTCTCCACTGACCCCGCCAAGCTGCCGGTTGCACCCGAGTTGCTCGGCCTATGCGGTCGAGGCAATCCAGACCCATGGGCCGGTAAAGGGGTTCATGCTGGGCACCTGGCGCGTCGTGCGATGCAACCCGTGGAACAAGGGTGGGGTCGACCCGGTCCCCGGTCGCGGACACTGGTTACCGGACGTGCTGCCGAACGGCGAACCACGGCATGGAACGATGAGGGCTCGCGGCGCCGCGGACTCGAACGTCTAGGAAAGGCTCGACTCACAACATGTTCATTCTCGACTGGCTGAAGATCGGCGTGAGCTGGATCCTGGTCCAGTTCCACAGCCTGTTCACCAACGTCCTGGGAATGAGCCCGTCGAGCGGCTGGACCTGGGCGTTCTCGATCGTCGGCCTGGTGATCGTGATCCGGATCGCGCTGATCCCGCTGTTCGTCAAGCAGATCAAGAGCCAGCGAAATCTGCAGCTGATCCAGCCGCAGATGAAGGAGATCCAGAAGAAGTACGCCGGCGACAAGGACAAGCAGTCGCAGGAGATGATGAAGCTGTACCGGGAGACCGGTACGAATCCGCTGGCCTCGTGTCTGCCGATTCTCCTTCAGGCGCCTATCTTTTTCGCTCTTTTCGGAGTGCTGCAGAGCATTGCGCAGTACAACGCGGACGACCCGACCTACACCGCGCAAGGCGTGTTCCAGTGGGAGCAGTACGCATCACTCCTGCCGCAGGCACATGACGCGGAGATCTTCGGGGTACCGCTGTACGCGACGTTCATGGATGCGGACCAGACGCCCAATCCGATGAACACGCGCATCCTGGCCATCATCATGATCCTGCTGATGACAGCAACCTCGTTCATCACGCAGCGCCAGTTGATCGTCAAGAACAGCGCGCCCGACAATCCGATGGTCAAGCAGCAGAAGATCCTGCTGTACGTGTTCCCGCTGATCTTCGCGGTGTCGGGCATCAACTTCCCGATCGGCGTGCTCATCTACTGGTTCACCACCAACGTGTGGTCGATGGGCCAGCAGTTCTACGTCATCCGGAACAATCCGCAGCCCGGTACACCGGCGCACGAAGCTAAAGAGGCTCGAAAGGCCGCGAAGCAGGCGGCGCAAGTGGGGCCGGCCATCGAGTCCATCCCAGATGATTCCGACACAACGTCGGAAACTACTCGTCAGCAGCCGAAGAAGACCTCGCGCAGCCAGCGGAAGAAGAAGTAACCGCGCCACCCGGCGCCCCATCTACCTGTCAGCACTACCGCGTGGAGAGACTCATGACTGATACAACCGACGTGACCGAGGCCATCGACGAGATCGAGGTCGTTGCCGAGCCGAAGCACCTCAAGGGTGCCGAACTGCTCAAGAAGGAAGGCGACGCCGGCGCCGACTACCTCGAGGGGCTGCTCGACATCGCCGACCTCGATGGGGACATCGACATCGACATCGAGGGCAACCGGGCCATGGTCTCGGTCCTCGAAGCCGCGCCGGGCGAGCTGGCACATCTGGTCGGCGACGGTGGCCGCGTCCTGGATGCACTGCAGGAGCTGACGCGGCTGGCCGCCACCCGTGAGACGGGTGAGCGCTCACGACTGATGCTGGATGTGGCCGGCCATCGTGCGGCCCGTCGGGCCGAGCTCGTGACCGTCGCTCAGGGTGCCATCGAAGAGGCCAAGCGAACAGGTGCGCCTGTGCGGCTTGATCCGATGACCCCGTTCGAGCGCAAGGTCGTGCACGATGTCGTGGCCGACTCAGACCTGGTGAGCGAGTCCGAGGGCGACGAGCCCGCGCGTCGCGTGGTCATCCGGAACGCCTGATCCTCCCGGCGGATCCGATGGTTTCCCGTGAAAC
>CAJAKT010000600.1 GCA_903940375.1 uncultured bacterium
GAGGCGGATGCCTACGCGACGATCGGCTTCGCCATGGGCGAGGCGGGCATGGCGTGGGTCGCCGGCCACGAGGGCTACCGCTCCATCGTGGTGCGTCCCGACGGTTCAGCGGTGTCGGATGCCGCACTAGTCTCGGCTGCGTGAGCCCGACCCCGCCTGCCGGATACGACCAGAGCGATACCGCGCGCTTCGTCGACGAGCCCGTCAAGGAGTCGGTCCGCAGCGCCTTCGCGCGTGACCGAGCCCGGGTGCTGCACTCCGCTGCCCTGCGAAGACTCGCGGCCAAGACGCAGGTCATGGTTGCCGGCGAGGCCGACTTCCCCCGTACCCGGCTCACGCACACTCTCGAAGTGGCACAGATCGCCCGTGAACTGGGCGATGCCCTGGGCTGCGATCCCGATGTTGTCGAGGTCGCCGGCCTTGCCCACGATCTGGGCCATCCGCCCTACGGTCACAACGGCGAGGAGGCCCTGGATCTCATCGCCGACCGCATCGGCGGTTTCGAGGGCAATGCCCAGTCGCTCCGCGTGCTCACCCGCCTCGAGGCCAAGGTCGTCGACCCGGCGACAGGGGAGAGCGTCGGACTGAACCTCAGCCGCGCGTCGCTCGATGCATCGTGCAAGTACCCGTGGCTGCGCAAGCCGGGTCTGCGGAAGTTCGGCGCCTACGACGACGACCTCGCCGTATTCGAGTGGCTCCGCGTGGGTGCACCGGCGGAGCGGACCTGCATCGAGGAACAGGTGATGAACTGGTCCGACGATGTCGCGTACTCGGTGCATGACTTCGAGGATGCGGTCCACTCGGGCATTGCGTCGCTGGCCGCGTTCGGGTCCGCGCAGGAGCGACGGTCACTCGTCGAGACCGCGGCCGAGCGCTTCCCCGGTGAGGGTGAACCCGCTGCACTGGCCGAGGCCCTCGACCGACTCGTTGCCCTGGACTACTGGCCGCGCAGTTTCGACGGGACGATGCACGACCTTGTTGCCCTCAAGCACTTCACCAGCTACCTCATCGGCCGGTTCTGCTCGACTGCTCAGGTGGCGACCCAGGTGCAGTACGGACCCGGACCGCTGACGCGTTACGCGGCCGACCTCGTCGTGCCGGACGAGGTCATGGCGGAGGTCTCCGTCATGAAGGCCGTTGCGGTGCTGTACGTCATGCACCGTCCCGGCGCTGAGCAGGAGTACGCCCGGCAGCGAGACGTGATCAACGAACTGGTGAATGCCTTGGTGCTCGACGGCGGACGCTCACTCGAGCCGTGGCTGCAGGATGCCTACGCGCAGGCCCCTGATGATGCGGGCCGGCTTCGCGTGGTGATCGATCAGGTGGCGAGCCTTACCGACGTGAGCATCATCAGCTGGCACCGCCGCCTGGTGCGCTAGCTCGAGGCGACGGCGACCAGCAGGCGGTCGATCTCCTCGGTCGTGTTGTAGGCGTGCGGGCTGACCCGCACGAGCCCTGCGACCCCGTGGCTCTCGAAGTCCCGCCGTGAGTAGTCGGGCGTCGAGAGGCTGACGTTGATGCCGGAGGATTTGATGTACGTCACGAGGTCGGCGGCCGTGCGCCCCTCGCGGGTGAAGGTCACGATGCCGCTGCGGTGGATGCCGCGGTCGTTGATCAGTACGCCCGGAATCTAGATCGGAAGGCACACGTCTGAACTCCAGTCACAGCGATAGATCGCGTATGCCGTCTTCGGCTTGA
>CAJAKT010000601.1 GCA_903940375.1 uncultured bacterium
CCCATACGCCATATCTAATAGTATGCAGATTCTTGGCTTGTAGCCAAGCATTTGCATACTATTAGATATCAGTGCCACCCCAGCCGTGGATGGCCATGGCCTGAGCGAGGGTCTGGTCGGTGATGCCGGAGTAGAACCGGCGCACGGTCTTGGGGTCCTTCCAGGAGCCCTGCTGGAGCAGCACCTCCTCGGTGTACTTCCATACATGCAGGGCGGTGTTGGCAGTCGCGTCCATGGAAGTGGTGTACGGATCGGCTCGTGTTGAGCGTGGCGCCCTGACGCATCCAATAGGGAAGATGAGGCACGAAAGTTGTTGCGCTGCAACACTTTTCGATGGGGCCGCCTCGGGGAACCGTCGCTGCGCTCCTCCCCACCCCGGACCTACGCATTACGAGACAAAGTTCCACCCTCACAACTATGAGGGAAATCCATTTGTACCAATGGTTATTCGTCTCATCCAGACCACTCCAGGCCAGTCCAGTTCACTGGAGTTGGGGCTAGCCGTGGGGCTAACTTCCAACCGGCCCGACACTCGCTTCGGTCCTTGGACCTAAGCACCACCGATGCTTCAGTCCGAGCATCATGATGTCGATCAGGGAAGATGCAGCCATTCTGCAGTCGCTCCCGGCTCTCCCTCTCCGGCCGCTACGACCGCGAAGCCGTCCGCGTCGGCAAGGCCCCTCAACATTCCCGATCCGATGTGGTCGAGGGGGAACACGCGATCACCAACGCGTCGGCAGGGGACGAGCCTGGTCTTGGCTCCCTGGGACGCCACGTAGTCGGCCAGCACAACCCTCGGCAGCGGCTCCATGTGACGGCCGCCGAGGCCACCGACCAGGGGTTGCGCCAACGTCAGGAGGGCAACGATCGCAGCCAGCGGATTGCCCGGCAACCCGACGAGACGGCGGCCTGATGGCCACGCACCCAGCAGCATCGGGTGTCCGGGGCGGCAAGCAACGGTGTCCACGATGAGTGAGCCACCGGTTGCAGCGATGGCGGCATGCAGGTGGTCGACTGGTCCCGCCGCAGTGCCTCCCGTAGTGATGACGATGTCGACCCCTTGCGCCTCATCCAACGCCGTCGACAACGCGCTGAGCGTGTCTTCGACCCGGATTGACTCCCTCAGGTCAACGCCGAGGCGATCAAACCAACCCGGCAGTTGCGGGCCGAGGCTGTCGCGCACCTGTCCGTGCCTGGCTGGCCCTTCGCTGAGGAGTTCGTCACCGAGAATGAGCAGTCTCGCGATGGTTCGACGTCTGACGGCGAGGGTGTCGTGCCCCGCCGCGGCAGCCAATCCGATCCGGGCGGGCGTCAGAACAACACCCCGGGGTATCAAAACGTCCCCTTCGCGGGCCTCTTCACCCGCCGGCCTGATGTCGCCACTCTCGCGAAGTCGCCCGCTCACGAACCCGTGCGAATCAACGAGCCCGTCCTCGCTTCGGAGGACCCCGTCGCATCCCGCCGGGACGGCCGCCCCGGTGGCGATCAGCACTGCCTGACCCGGACCGAGAGGCGTTGGCCAGACCCGGCCGGCAAGTACCTGCCCGAGCACGACCCACGGACCCTCGCCCGAGACTGCCCAACCGTCCATGGCCGAGATGGGCATCAGTGGCAAGGGCGTCAGAGCAGTGACAGGTTCAGCGGTCACGCGACCGTGCGCTTCAGCGAGAGTCACACGCTCCAGCGGCAACGGCGCGACGCAGGCATGGGCCGCCTGGCGGGCGTCGTGCCAACTCGGCTCGAGGAGCGTCATCAGCCGACCTTCTCCCAGCCTCGCTTGGGTGCATGGTTGCCGGCATCGTGGGGGCCCTTGTCACGGTAGACGACGTAGGGCCTGAACACGTAGCCGAAGGGCGCGCTGAAGGCGTGGACGAGACGGGTGAACGGCCAGATGATGAAGAGCAGCATGCCGGCGACCGCGTGGACCTGGAACGACGGGAGGGACTCGGCCATCAACTCGGGCTGCGGATTGAGCAGGAAGATCGATCGGAACCACGGCGAGACGGTCTCGCGGTAGTTGTAGCCGTCGCCGAGGACGCCGGAGCCGATGATCGTGGTGAGCAGTCCGAGGCAGATCGCCGCGATGAGGAAGACATACATCGTCTTGTCGTTCTTCGTGGTGGCTGCCATCACGGCGCCGGTGGTGCGGCGCCGGTAGACCAGCAGCGATACCCCTACCAACGTGCACACTCCCGCCACGGCGCCGATTCCCACAGCCATCAGGTGGTACGCGTCCTCACTGAGCCCGGCGGCATTCGTCCAGCTCTCCGGGATGAGAAGGCCCATGACGTGACCCATCAGGACGGCCAGGATGCCGATGTGGAAGATCGGGCTGGCGATTCGGATCAGCTTGCGCTCATAGAGCTGGCTTGAGCGCGTGGTCCAGCCGAACTTGTCGTATCGATAGCGCCACACAGTTCCGGTGACGAAGACCGCGATGGTGATGTAAGGCAGGGCAACCCACAGCAGGATCTCGGAAGCGGTCATCGCCGTGCCCCAATCGATTCGATGGTGACGCTGACTCCGAACGGCTCGAGACCGACTGACTCCGCGGGCGGGCCTGAGGCTGCGAGCTGAGCCATGCGCAGTTCGATGTCCGCAGTGAGGGATGGCAGCGTGACGACAATCGCATCGAGCACGTGCACGTAGGCGGAGCCCAGCTTCGCGAGGGCATCCCGGAGCAGGTGAATGGGCACCGAGTGCTCAGCCAGCAGGGCATCGCCGGTCAACTCGTCGCCCACAGCGGCGAACTCCAGCACCATGGCGAGGTGGTCGGCCAGCTCGACGTTGCCGGCGTCGAACCCGGACTCGAGGTAGGCCTGCTTGAATCGGAGAATCGCCCGGCCGCGGTTTCGGGTGTCTCCGTCGGTCCAGTAGGTGAGGTAGGGGCAGGCCTTGCGCTTCATGTCGAATGTCGCGACGTAGTGGGCCTGCACCTCCCTGATGGGCGTGTTCTCCAGGTAGTCGAGGAATGCGCGTATGGGCATCGACAAACGATCAGGCAGGTCGTCAACGACGGCCGAGATGTCATCAAGACGGCCGAGGAGCAGGTCGTCGGGGTACCAGAGCAGCCACGACGCCGCGAGCCGGGCAGCTGCGACCTGCCGGTCCTTGCGATGCTCACTCGTCATCTGACTGCCCTCCCCCGCCCCAGCTGCGCAGGTTCATCCGCACCGC
>CAJAKT010000602.1 GCA_903940375.1 uncultured bacterium
GAGCCACACTCCGGTGGCTGATCGACATCAGAATCTCCAGTTTCTGACGTGGTCTGGCCTCTCCCTCCGTCAGCATTGCTGGACTACGTAGGAGGATCCACATGTCCAATCCCGTACCAGCAAGCGACCCGAAGCTGCCGGCATCGACCCCGAAGTCAGGCAGTGGCATGGCTATCACGACCTTGATCCTGGGGATCGTGGCAGTGCTGATCTCCTTCTTCCCATTCATCAACATCTTCGCTTTTGTTCTCGGAGGTGTCGCGGTCATTCTCGGGATCGTTGCCATCGTGAAGGGCAAAGCCAATGGGCGAGTGCCCGGGATGAGCGTCGTGGGAATGATTCTCGGCGCCATCGCGGTGGTCATCGCGATTCTCGTCATGACGGTTTTCAGCCTGTCGGTCGGCGGCTAAGCCGATTCGTGCTCGTCCCCGTCGGATCGTTGGTACCGACGGGGACGGCGCCTTAGATGCACTTGCCGATGGAACCTGCAGCGCAGACATGGCCGTCGATCCACGTTGCCCCGGTCAGTATCGCGCCATCCAGCGTCGCTCCCGTCAAGGTGACGACCGACAGGTCCGCACTCGCCAGGTTCGCGTCCGAAAGGTTTGCGTTGGTCAGGTCGGAGCCGTTGAACCTCATGCTCGTGAGCGTCGCGCCGGTCAGGTTCGTGCCGATCATGGCTCCTTGGAACTGAACTTTGTTGAGGTTCGCCCCGGTCAGGTCGGCTCCGGACAGCTGCGTCATGCCCTGGTCGGTATCGACCAGGAGGGCGCCGGCGAGATTCACACCGGTCATTGTTGCGTCGGTGAAGTCGGAGCCCGAGAAGTCCGCGCTCGAGAGGTCGGCGCCAGCAAGGTTCGCACGGGTCATGTCAGTGCTCCAGGCCACCGCGCCCTTCCAGGTCGTAACCGCGAGGATCGCGTCTCGAAGAACCGATCCGGTGATCGTCGCGTCCGACAGGTCAGCACCCTTCAGGTTCGCGCCGTTGAGGGTGGCGTCGGTGAGGTTCGCCCCGGTCAACACGGCGCCGGAGAGGTTCGCACCCGACAGGTAGGCATTGGCCAGGTTCGCATTGGGGCAATGGGTGTCAGGCTCGATGCTGCAGCCGTTGATGACGGGAATCGGGTCGGCTGCCTGGACGCTGGCCTTCGTCGAGGTTGAACTCGGAGAAGCTCCGGTAGAGGCCGTGTTCGACGCTGAAGCGGTGACACTCCCGGAGGGTGATGGGGTCGCGCTGGTAGACGGGGACGCCGAGCTGGTAGATGAGCCGTCGGTGGCACCGTCGATGAAGAGGGAGCCTGCGGTGAATGTCGTAGGGGTCGGCGTGCGTGGTGGAGCGACCGTCTCCACGGCATCAGAGTGCGGAGCGGACTCGCGGAGCAGCCGGGATGCGTCGAGCGTCAGAGTGTGGGCCGAGTCGTCGTAGACGGGGTTCGCCAGTTCGAGGACGATCGCGGCGGGCATGCTCGATGCCGGCTCGGTGTACGACAGGACGGCATTGGGCTTGTCGGCTCCAAACCACTTGTCCCACCCGTTGGTGAAGTCGGTGGTGGACAGCATGTAGCTGTGCCGGATCGGCCGGTCGGTGAACTCTGTGGCGTAGTCGCGTACCCCGGTTAACGTCAGAGTGAGGCCGGTGTCCCCGGTGCCGGTGATCGTTCCACCCTCAGAGTTGAGGGCCCACAGGAAGGAGACTGCTGCGGGTGGCGGGCTCGTTGCCGGGCTTGTCGCCGGATTGCTCGAGCAGCCTGCGACCAGGGCGATGAGGCTCAGGCCGACGATCAGTGCCGGGATTCTTCGCATGGTTTCCTCCAGAGATGTCCGTGACGGTACAGCGGGATAGCGACAGGCAGGGTCCCCAGCGATCGCGGTAGCCGGCTCTATCCGAATGAAGGCCTGGCCGTGGGCGGGCAAATCACCCACATCGTGACCAGTCGTCTATTCCGGTCTATTCCGCCCTCCACCGCGGATGTTGGGGGGTCACTCCGCCGTGATGCCCTCGGGCGCGCAGATCCAAACCTCGGCATGCAATCGGCAGCACCGTCCCGGATGCGCCGTCCGGCGCTGACGTGGGCCGGGCGCACCGCGGTTTGATGATGGATCTTTCAGTGCGCCTTCCGGAGCCCGATCCATCTAGCATGACCGGTATTCGCGGTCCGACGAAACGGGGAAACGATGTCCGACAAGAGCCGTCAGATCATCCGGATCGTGGTGGCCCTAGCCTTAATGACGACTGGAACAATCATGTGGGTCGCGAATGTATGGACGCCCTGGTCGGCCGTTATCGGCTTTATCGGTGTGTGTCTCTTCCCGGTATTCGCGTTCAAGCGAAAGTAGGGATCCAAGTAGCTTCTGCCATGCCACTTCCCTTGGCAGGCAACGGAAGTCGCTGAGCATCCCGCGCTAGTGCTACTCGAGTTTGATTGTCGGCAGGATCCGATCGAGCCACTTCGGGACCCACCAGTTGGCCCGACCGAACAGACTCATGAGCGAGGGCACGAGCACGAGCCGGACCAGGAAGGCGTCGATGATGACGGCGGACGCCAGCGCCACACCGAACAGCTTGATGGTGTCGAGGGGCGTGGGGACGAAGGACAGGAAGACGCACGTCATGATCGTCGCGGCGGCGACGACAACCTTGCCGGAGCCCGCGAGACCAAGTCGCACGGCGTCGGAGTTGTCGTGGGACCTCTCCCACTCCTCGCGCATACGCGTGACGAGGAAGACCTGGTAGTCCATCGACAGGCCGAACAGGATCGCGAAGACCATGATCGGCAGGAAGGGCAGGATCGGGCCCGTCCCCGTCACTCCAAGCAGTGAGTCGCCGACGCCCATCTGGAACACCGCGACCGTGACGCCCAGCGCGCCGGCGAACGACAGCAGCGATGTCACCGCGGCCGTCAACGGGATCACCAGCGAGTGGAACAGCAGCATGAGGGCCAGGAAGCCGAGTCCGACGACCAGCAGCAGGAAGACCGGCAGCGCGCCCGTGAGGACCGTCGTGAAGTCCTCCGCGACCGCCTGCGCACCACCGACATAGATGGTCGCGCCGGACTGCGTCGCGATCTCCGGTGCCGTGGTGCCGCGGATGCGGTCGAGGAGAGCCGTCGTGTCCTCGGACGATGGCGGGGTCGCCGGCTTGACGATCACCGAGGTGACCTTGCCGTCGATGCCGAATACCTGCTTGTCGAGCTCGAGCAGCGGGAGCATTCCCGATGACGGGATCGTCGACGCAACTCCCGGTGTCTTCTCCAGCGCGGTGATGACCTGCGCCAGCGCCGCGTAGTCGTCCGGCTTCTGCATCTGCACGGCAACGAAGAACGGGCCGTTGGTGCCCGGGCCGAAGCCGGTCGACATGAGGTCGAATCCCACCCGCAGGGGAGAGCCCTTGGCCTCGGATCCGTCGTCGGGGAAGCCCATCTCCATCGACAGTGCCGGAGAGGCGAGCACGCCGATGATCACGAGCGACAGGATCACGGGGACCAGCGGCATGCGCTGCAGCAGGGTGCCGTACTTCGCCCATCGCGAAGCGGCAGGATCCTCAGGCTTGGGATGCCGCGCCCACGGCATCCGGATGCTCAGCGCCTTCGTGCCGAGCAGCGACAGCAGGGCGGGGAGCATCCACAGGGCCGAGAGCATCACCATCAGAACGGCGGCGGCTGCGGCGATGGCGAGGCCGTTGAAGAAGTTGATGCGCAGGACGAACATGCCGAGGAGGGCGACCATCACCGTTGTGCCGGCGAACGCCACGGCCTTGCCTGCGGTGCCGACTGCCTCCAGGACGGCGTCCTTGGGAGCCGATCCGTTGCGCACCGCCTGGTTGAACCGGTTCATGATGAACAGGGCGTAGTCGATGCCAACGCCCAGGCCGATCATCGCCGCGAGCGTCGGCGCGAACGAGGCCACGTCCATGAATCGCGCCGCAACAATGACGAGCAATTGACCGGCGACGAGACCGGTGATGGCGACGACGATCGGCAGGCCGGCCGCCACGATCGAACCGAACGTGATCAGCAGGATGATGATGGCAGCGAGCAGGCCGATGGCCTGAGAGGAGTCTGGACCGGCGCCCGCACCTTCGAGCGCAGATCCCGACACCCCGACGGTCAGCGTCGGGCTGTTGGCCGTCATGGCCACGTTGACGAACTCCGTTGCCTCAGCGGTGCTCGGCGCCGTCCCCTTGAGGGTCACCGTGGCGTAGGCGACGGAGCCGTCCTGCGAGACCGCAGAGGTGGCGGCCTGCGTCGCGCTGGCGGCATTGGCCAACTCCTGTGCCTTGGCCTTCACCTCCGCCATGGCCTTCGTGGCCTCCCTGGTGTCCTTCGGGAGCGCGTGCGCGAACGCGGCGAGCTTCTTGGGGCTCGCGGCTGCGAGCCCTGCGAGAGTCGTAGCGGGGAGTCGCGCGAAAGTATTGAGGTCACCGAATGCCGCGACGACCTTGTCGATGTCCGCCTTCGTCAGTCCGACGAGGAAGGACAGTTCCTTGGGCGTGAGCTTCGCGAGCTTGTCGAGCGTCCCCTTGGACGAGGACGCCATCGACGCGAGGCCGGGCAGGGCCCGGGCCACTGCCGCGAGCTTCGCCGGGATGGCCTTCGCCAGCGGGGCGATGTCCTTGAGGAGTTTCGCCGCCTGCTTCACCTGCTTCTTCGTCAGACCCGCGGCCTTGGCCACGGCCGCTATGTCCGCAGCGAGCTGGGGATCGGCGGCCTCGGCCTTCGCTAGACCTGCCACGACCTTCTCGATGCCGCGTACCTCGGCCGGCAGTTTCTTCGCGAACGCGGCGAGGTCGGACTTGGGCGTGTCAGCAAGTTCCTTGAGCACCGACCGCGGCAGGTGCGCGAACGAGTCGAGGCCGCCGATGGCCGACAGCCCGGCCTCGATGTCAGCGGAACTCAGCCCGACGATGAAGTGGAGGTCGGCGGGCGTGATCGCCGCAAGGGCGGCCAGGTCGGCCTTCGGCAGCTGCGCCAACTTGGCGATCTCGGGCAGGGCTCGGCCGAGGGCGGCCAGCTTCGCCGGGTCGGCCTTCTCCAGGGGTGCCAGCTCGTCCAGGAACTTCGCCGCCTCGTCGAGCTGGTCCTCCGGGATGCCCGTCTTCTTGCTCAGTTCCGAGCGGATCGCCTCGAGCACGGCAGCGCGCAGGTCCGTCGGTGTCGGCTTCGGGCACGTTGACCCGTAGTTCTTGCCGTAGGGGCCGACCACGCACGTGACGTAGTCCAGAGCAGCCAGTCGCTGCAGCGTCGGCTCGATCGCTGCCTTCGTGGCCTCGTCCGTGACGGCACCGCTGCGAGGGGCCCAGATCACCTGGACGGATGTCGTGTCCGTCGGCTTGCCCGCTAGTTCCGTGAGCAGGTCCTGCGCCGTCGTGGACTGGACGCCCGGCAGGGCGAAGCTGTCGTTGAACTTGCCTCCGAAGGCGCTGGCCGATGCACCGATGATGATCACCACAAGGAGCCACACGATCAGGGCTATCACGGGTCGGCGCACTGCCCAGCGGCTCACATGCGCCATAGTGCCGGATTTGCCGGCGCTCAGGGTCGCTTTGGTGTGGACGTGCTGTCAGCTCGTGATGTCCTTCTGCGCGAACCTCGCCCAGGCCAGCGTGGCGAACACGGCGATGTAGGCGAGCGTGACGAGGAGCCCCTGCCGCATGCTGTCGAAGAACATCGGGTTGCGGAAGAGATCGGCGAACGAGGGCCAGTAGTGGACGGGCAGCCACGGATGGATCCAGTCCAGCTGCGAGATACCGTCAAGGATCCACATGGCCGTCGAGATGATCGTGACCGTGATCATCGCCGCGATGGGCTGCTCGGTCAGCGTGGAGACGAACAGCCCGATCGCGGCAAGGCCGGCCAGGCATGCGGTGATGTACAGCACCGCCAGCGCCACGCGGCCGAGCGCCTCGACCAGCGGGATCTCATCGCCGGAGAGAAGGGTCACGGGCCCGAGCCCGAAGAAGATGCCGCCGGCGATGATGCCGGCCACCGTGACGACCAGGACACCGACAAAGGCCCCGATGACGAGCGAGATGTACTTGATCACCAGCAGGCGCGTGCGCTGCACCGGAACGGTGAGCAGATAGCGCAGCGTGCCGGTGTTCGCCTCGCCCGCGATGGCGTCGCCCGACAGCACGGCGACGGCGAGCGGGAGGAACAGCGCGAGCTCGATGGTCAGCGCCGACAGTGCGACGAAGATCCCGTTCGAGGTCGCAGACGCGATGAAGCCGGTCCCGCGACCGCGGCCGGGTGAGGAGTACTTCAGGGCAACGGCGATCAGGATCGGCACGGCCGCCAGCACGAGGATGCCCGCCTGGTTGCGACGACGCCCGACGATGAGGTGCATCTCCGATCCCAGGAGGCGCAGCGATGCGTTAGCCGCTGACATCGAAGCCCTCCCCGGTGAGGGACACGAACAGGTCCTCGAGGCTCGGTGCCTGGATGCTGAAGCCGCGCACGCCGACCTCTGCGTGCACGAGTGCAGCCACGATCCGCGCGGGGTCGATGTCTGACGGTGTTGCGCGGACCCCGTTCGGCGTTACGGCGATGTCGGCCAGGCCCAGGTCGCGTAGGACGGATGCGGCGCGCTCGACGTCGGTGGTGAGGACCTCAGCGACTGGCCGCGCACCACCGCGGACGTCGTCGAGGGTGCCCTGCGCCACGAGTCGGCCCTGTCGCATCACTCCCAGATGCGAGCAGACCTGCTCGACCTCGGAGAGGAGGTGGCTGGAGACGAGGACGGTGGTGCCCTCGGATGCGAGCGAGGCGATGAGGGTGCGGACCTCGCGCGTGCCCTGCGGGTCGAGGCCGTTCGTCGGCTCGTCCAGGACGAGAAGTTCGCGAGGCATGAGCAGGGCTGCGGCGATGGCAAGTCGCTGGCGCATGCCGAGCGAGTAGGCGCGGTACTTCTTGCTCGCAGCGGCCATCAAGCCGACGCGCTCGAGGGCGACGTCGGTGCGCGCGCGACTGGTGCGTGGATCGGCGAAGCGATCGGCAGCGTCGAGCCGGACCAGGTTGGCGCGTCCCGACAGGTAGGGATGGAAAGCCGGTCCTTCGACGAGCGAGCCCACCCGCGGCAGCACCGTCGACACGTGAGCGGGCATGTCCGAGCCGAGGACCTGGATCTCACCGGCCGAGGCCTGCACGAGTCCGAGCAGCATCCGGATGGTGGTCGTCTTGCCCGATCCGTTCGGGCCCAAGAAGCCGTAGACCGAGCCGAGGGGGACGTCGAGGTCGATGCCATCGACCGCCATCTGGCTGCCGAACTGCTTGGTCAGTCCCGAAGTGGCGACCGCAGCGGGTGCCAGGGTCACGAGGCGGCCAGCGCGGCGCCCAGCGTCGTGGGCGAAACCGCACCGATGGCGACGCGACCGTCGTCCGTGAGGATCGCGGTGAACAGCGTTCCCTCGAGGACCTTGCCACTACCCCACGTGCCTGAAGTGCTCGGAAGAGCCTGAAGCATCGACGCGGCCTGCGTGCCCGAATCGCTCGCCGGGGCGGAGTCCGTTCCAGCAAGGGCATCGGCGGGCACGGTCATGATGGCGACGGTGCTCCAGCCGGTGCCGACGACCGTGGGCTTCGGCCCGTTGGGTGCATCAGTGGTCGGCTTCGTCATCGACCCTGCGGGATGCTCAGTGACGGTCGCAC
>CAJAKT010000603.1 GCA_903940375.1 uncultured bacterium
AGGGGCCCGACATACTCGAGCAGGCCCTCACCGAGCTGCGAGTAGTAGGCGTTGATCTGCCGCGCGCGCTTGGATGCGTAGATGACCAGCGAGTACTTGGAGTCGGTCTTCTCCAGCAAGGCGTCGATCGAGGGATGGGTGATGCCCTCGGGGCGGGTGGCAGTGCTCACGTCGAAGCCTCATTCACGGTAGGTCGGGGTCGGGCACGCGTCCACGGGGAACGCTGGTGGGATCGGAGACCAATGCTAGCAAGGCCTCGGCACACTCACGGACATCGGCATTCACGAGGACGGCATCGAACTCATCCGCGGCCGCCAGCTCATCGCGAGCGGCCTGCAGCCGACGCTCAACCGCCTCCGGCGACTCGGTCCCCCGGCGCAGCAGCCGATCCTTGAGCACATCCCATGACGGGGGCGCGAGGAAGACCAGAAGTGCCCCCGGCACGGCCTGCCGCACCTGGCGGGCCCCCTGGACCTCGATCTCGAGGAGTACGGGGGTGCCGCCATGGCGCCGTTCAGCCACCGGCCCCCGCGGGGTGCCGTAGCGGTTCCCGGCGAAAGCGGCCCATTCGAGGAGGCCGCCGGTCTCGATCAGCTCGTCGAATCGGCCGTCGGGGACGAAGAAGTAGTCACGGCCGTCGACCTCGCCGGGCCTGGGGCCGCGGGTGGTGGCACTACGGACAGCCAGATGCTCGGGTCGATCCGCAGGGCCTGGGCGACGACGGTGCTCTTGCCCACGCCTGACGGACCGGATACGACGACGAGGGGTGCATCGGTCATGACCCGCCTCCGAGTTCCTGGATCAGGGCGGCCCGCTGCCGCTCCCCCAGCCCCTGCACGCGACGCGATCGGGCAATCTGAAGTGACGCCATCATGCGGTCGGCCCTGACCTCGCCGATACCGGGCACGGACTCAAGCAGCCACGAGACACGAAGACCGCCCCACAACGGATTCGCGGGCGCGCCCTCGATGACCTCGACGGCACTCAGCTCGCGCGCCTTCAGCGCTGCCCGCAGCCGGGAGCGCTCCTGCCGGGCCGCGATCGCTGCGGTCAGGGCATCGGCCCGCTGCTCGGCCGATCGGACGGGCACACTCATGAGCCGCCCTCGGCCGCGACCAACTCGTCGGCGATGCTGCGTGCCGCGCCACGGATGTCGGCCGCACCGGTGATGGGCCGGCCGATGACGAGCAGGTCGGCCCCGTCGGCAATGGCCTGCGCCGGGGTGGCCACCCGCTTCTGGTCATCCATCGACGCACCGGCCGGACGCACGCCAGGTGTGATCAGGGTGATGCCAGGACCGACGGCCAGTCGGATGGCCGCCACTTCCTGCGGGGAGCAGACGATGGCCCGGGCACCCGCATCAACCGCCAGCCGGGCCAGCCGCACCGCCGCAGCGGAGGCAGGGCCGCTCAGGCCGATGGCCTCGAGCGCTGCTGCGTCGAGCGAGGTCAGCACCGTCACCGCCGTGATCCGCGTGTCGGGCAGCGCCTCGACGGCAGCAGCAATCATCTCCGCGCCACCAGCCGCATGCACTGTGAGGTACGACGGCGCCAGCGGGGCGACCGCGAGTGCCGCTCCGCGCACAGTGGCCGGAATATCGTGCAGCTTGAGGTCGAGGAAGACGTCGATGTCGGGAACCCCGGACTGCGCTGCGGAACGTCGAGCGGTGTTGACGGCGGCCGCGCCATCGCGGCAGAACACCTCGAGCCCGATCTTCACGGTCGACACGATGCCCGCTACCGCACCGGTCCAGGCGGCGAGGACAGCCAGGCTCGGCGCATCCATCGCCACCGCGATCGGGGCTGCGCTACTCCGAGATGAAATCGAGCTCATCGTCCACCTCCGGGATGGCGTCCTTGGGGCGGTGGGCATACGAGATCGCCTCGGAGAGGCTGCTGAAGCCACGGTCGACCAGCGCCCGCTGCAACTCGGCATGGATGCGCACGGGTGCAGACGGATCGTGGAAGACGGCCGTGCCCACCGACAGCGCATTCGCGCCCGCGAGGATGAACTCAAGGGCATCCATCCCGGAGCGGATGCCGCCCATGCCGATGATCGGCAGGTCCGGGAAGGCCTGGCGAATCTGCCAGACGCAGCGCACGGCGACAGGGCGGATCGCCGGGCCCGAGAGCCCGCCCGTCACGCCGGCCAGATGGGGTCGCATGGTGTCAGGGTTGATGACCATGCCGAGGAGGGTATTGATGACGGAGACGCCGGAGGCACCCGCTCGTACGACAGCACCTGCGATCGAGACGATGTCGGTGACATCGGGCGACAGTTTGGCGAAGATCGGCATGCGAGGCTCGCTGTGCCGCTTGACCGCCTGAATGACGCTGGCGGCCGAATTCGGGTCGCATGCAAAGACCTGTCCGCGGTCCTCGACGTTCGGGCACGAGATGTTCACCTCGATCGCGGACACGCCGCGCGCGATGCGAAGGCGTGCCGCGAGTTTCGCGTACTCGTCGACCGAGCCACCGGCGATGGACACGATGGTCCGCGCACCCCGTTCGCTCAGCCAGGCCAGATCATGCTCGATGAAGCGGTCGATGCCGGGCCCCTGGAGACCGATCGAGTTGAGCATGCCGCTCGGCGTCTCGGCCATGCGCGGTGTCGCACGCCCTGATCGTGGCTGCAGCATGACGCTCTTCGTGACGATGGCACCGATGGTGGTGATGTCGAAGAACTGATCGAGTTCGCGCCCTGCGGCCGCACACCCGGATGCCGTCATGACGGGGCTCGGCAGTTCGATCCCGGCCAGGTCGGTGCTCATGTCGATCTGAACGACCGGCTCATCACCGGGCAGCGGGCCCTGCGAGATGACTGCGCGTGACATCAGTGACCCCCTTCGACCGGCGCGCCGAGGGTGTCGGTCGGGATCGTGCCCACATCGTTCCAGCGCACGCGGTCGCCCCGGAAGACCGGGCCTTCGACGCACGAACGCAGCATCCGCGTGACGCCGTCCTCGCCCACCACGGGCAGCACGCATGTCATGCAGACGCCGATTCCGCAGGCCATCGCCTCCTCGACCGCGCACTGGCTGTACGCCTGCCGTTCCTCGGCAACCTCGGCGACGCGCTGAAGCATCGGCATCGGACCGCAGGCATAGACGACGGCCGCATCGACGCGGTCCATCAACTCCGGCAGCACATCGGTGACCCGACCCCGCTCACCGAGCGAGCCGTCGTCCGTGGTGATGGTCAAGGTGGAGGCGAGGCGCTTGAGCTCGAGGACACCGAACAGCTTCTCCTCGGTGGCCGCACCCACGACCACGTCGACGCGGCATCCGCGCTCCCGCAGCTGCTCGGCCAGCATGAACAGCGGCGCTGACCCGTAGCCGCCACCGACGAGAACGCAGGGGACGCGCTCCTTCGGCAGGATGAACGGCCGTCCCAATGGGCCGACGATGTCGATGGCATCGTGACGGCGGCGATCAGCCAGCCAGCGGGTGCCCTTGCCATGCACGCCGATGACGATGTCGAGAGTGCCGCCGTACACGCCACGTGACTGCACCTGGTGGATGGCGAAGGCGCGGCGCAGCAGCATGCTCGACTCCTCGCCTCCGATCCCGAGGGTCACGAAGTGCCCCGGCCGCGCGATATCGGCGATACCCGGAGCTGTCAGTGACAGCACCTGATAAGCACCCACGCGGCGGATGTCGAGGACCTCGCCCCTGACCTGGACCGCCACAGCTAGCCCCTTCCCGTCTCGATCGGGCGCTGCCGATCCTGTTCAGCACGCAGCACCGCGAGCGCCGCGGCATGCTCCTGCAGTGAGCGCACCGTGGGCTCATCATGCTGCAGCGAGTCGATGCCCTGCACGGCCGCTGCCAGCCCCTGCACCGTCGTGATGCACGGCACTCCCCTGATCACGGCTGCCGTGCGAATCTCGTAACCGTCGAGGCGTGGCCCGACACCGTATGGCGTGTTGACGATCAGCTGGATGTCGCCGGCCATGATCGCGTCGACCGTCGTCGGCTCCCCATCCGGCCCCCGACCCTCATGCTGCTTGCGCAGGACCTCAACGGGTACGCCGTTGCGGCGCAGCACGGCGGCGGTGCCGGAGGTCGCCAGGATGCGGAAGCCAAGGTCAGCCAGGCGCTTGATCGGGAAGATCGCCCCGCGCTTGTCGCGGCTTGCCAGCGACACGAACGCCGTTCCGGACGTTGGCAGGCCGCCGGCGAAGGCCGCCTCCTGGGACTTGGCGAAGGCGATACCGAACGAGTCGTCGATGCCCATCACCTCGCCCGTCGAGCGCATCTCCGGCCCGAGCACGGTGTCGACCCCGTGGAAGCGGCCGAAGGGCAGCACGGCCTCCTTCACCGAGATCGCCGCCCCCTGCGGCATGGTGCCGCCGTCGCCATGCGCCGGCAGGATGCCTGCTGCGCGGAGGTCGCTGATGCTCTGGCCAACCATCACGCGTGCCGCGGCCTTCGCAACCGGCACGGCGGTCGCCTTGGAGACGAAGGGCACGGTGCGCGACGCCCGCGGGTTGGCCTCCAGTACGTAGAGGACATCACCGGCCATGGCGTACTGCACATTCAGAAGGCCGAGCACGCCTACCCCGCGAGCGATCGCAAGGGTGGCCGTGCGGATGCGCTCGATGTCCTCGGCACCCAGGGTGATGGGCGGCAACGCGCATGCCGAGTCACCCGAGTGGATGCCGGCTTCCTCGATGTGCTCCATGACTCCGGCGAGATAGAGCTCGGTGCCGTCGAAGATGGCATCGACATCGATCTCGACCGCGTCATCAAGGAAGCGATCGACGAGGACCGGGTGGTCGGCGTTGATGTGGGTTGAGCGGGTCAGGTAATCGGCCAGCATGGCGTCGTCATAGACGATCTCCATGCCGCGGCCGCCGAGGACGTAACTGGGACGCACCAGCACCGGATAGCCGACATCCGAGGCGATGGTCTGCGCCTCCTCGAAGGTGCGCGCCGTGCCGTGCTTGGGCGCGAGGAGGCCGGCATCGGCGAGGACGCGCCCGAACGCACCGCGCTCCTCTGCCAGGTGGATTGATTCCGGGCTCGTGCCGATGATCGGCACGCCGGCGTCCTTCAGCCGCTGCGCCAGCCCGAGCGGAGTCTGGCCGCCAAGTTGCACGATCACGCCGACCAGGCGACCCGCGGATGACTCGGCATGCACGACCTCGAGCACATCCTCGAGAGTGAGCGGCTCGAAGTAGAGGCGGTCGGACGTGTCGTAGTCGGTCGACACGGTCTCGGGATTGCAGTTCAGCATGATCGTCTCGTAGCCGGCCTCGCGAAGCGTGAGGGCGGCATGCACGCACGAGTAGTCGAACTCGATCCCCTGCCCGATCCGGTTCGGGCCGGAGCCCAGGATGATCACCTTGTCGCGATCGCTCGGGATGACCTCCGTCTCCTCGTCGTACGACGAGTAGTGGTACGGCGTCAAGGCCGCGAACTCGGCCGCACATGTGTCGACGGTCTTGTAGACCGGACGGACCCCGAGCTCATGGCGCAGCTCGCGGACTTCGGCTTCGGTCAGGCCACGCAGGAGGCCGAGCTGGGTGTCGGAGAACCCGAAGCGCTTGGCTCGCAGCAGCAGCCGATGGTCGAGCGACTCGGCCGCCCGGATCTCGTCGGCCAGTTCATTGATCTGGCAGATCTGATCGAGGAACCACGGGTCGATGTTCGTCGCCTCATGGACCGCGTCGATACCGGCGCCGGCCCACAGTGCACGCTGCACGAGGGAGAGCCGGCCGTCGTGCGGGATGCGCATCGCCGCGAGCAGCGAGGTGACGTCGACGGCGCCAGGCTCCCCCGGCCACGCGAACACCGCCTCGGACTTCTCCAGTGAACGCATGGCCTTCTGCAGGGCCTCCGGGAAGTTCCGACCGATCGCCATGGCCTCGCCCACGCTCTTCATCGTGGTCGTGAGCACGGGGTCGGCTTGCGGGAACTTCTCGAATGCGAACCGAGGAACCTTGACGACGATGTAGTCGAGTGTCGGCTCGAAGGACGCCGGTGTCTCACGCGTGATGTCGTTGGGGATCTCATCGAGCGTGTACCCGATGGCCAGGCGTGCCGCGATCTTCGCAATGGGGAAACCGGTGGCCTTCGATGCCAGGGCGGATGACCGCGACACTCGGGGATTCATCTCGATGACGATCAGCCGACCGTCATCGGGATCAATGGCGAACTGGATATTGCAGCCGCCCGTGTCGACGCCGACGGCCCGGATGATGTCGATGCCGACATCGCGCATGTGCTGGTACTCGCGGTCGGTCAGGGTCAGGGCCGGCGCCACCGTGATCGAGTCGCCCGTGTGGACTCCCATCGGATCGAGATTCTCGATGGAGCAGACCACCACGACGTTGTCGCTTCGGTCGCGCATGAGCTCGAGCTCATACTCCTTCCAGCCGATGATGGACTCCTCCAGCAGCACCTCGTCGGTGGGGCTGGCCTGAAGTCCCGAACCGGCGATGCGCAGCAGGTCTGCCTCGTCGTAGGCGATGCCGGATCCGGCGCCGCCCATCGTGAAGGATGGCCGCACGACGACCGGGTAGCCCAGGTCGGTTACGGCGGACAGGCAGTCATCGATCGAATGGCAGACAAAGGAGCGCGCGCTCTCGGCCCCGACATCGGCGACGATCTGCCGGAACAGTTCACGGTTCTCGCCCCGCTCGATGGCCTCGACATCGGCGCCGATCAGCTCGACGCCGTACTTCTCGAGTACTCCGTTGTAGTGGAGGGCCATCGCAGCATTGAGCGCAGTCTGGCCACCGAGGGTCGGCAGCAGGGCATCCGGCCGCTCCTTGGCGATGATGCGCTCGACGAACTCGGGAGTGATCGGCTCGACGTAGGTTGCGTCGGAGAACTCCGGATCCGTCATGATCGTGGCCGGGTTCGAGTTGACGAGGACCACGCGCAGTCCCTCATCGCGCAGCACCCGGCAGGCCTGGGTGCCTGAGTAGTCGAACTCACAGGCCTGGCCGATGACGATCGGGCCGGAGCCGATGACCATGACCGATGTGATGTCCTCGCGGCGTGGCATCAGGCGTTCCGTCCTGCTCGTGCGGTTTCCATCATGGTGGCGAACTCATCGAAGAGGTAGTCGGCATCGTGCGGGCCGGCCGCCGCCTCCGGGTGGTACTGGACGCTGAAGGCAGGTCGGTCCAGACAGCGGAGCCCCTCGACGACATCGTCATTGAGGCACACATGACTGACCGTGGCACGGCCGAAGGGGGTGTCGAAGGCACCGTCGCGTGGGGCGTCCACGGCGAAGCCGTGATTGTGCGCCGTGACGGCGACCCGCCCGGAGGCCAGGTCCTGCACCGGCTGGTTGATACCCCGGTGGCCATAGCGCAGCTTGTAGGTGCCGAGTCCGAGTGCGCGGCCGAGTACCTGGTTGCCGAAGCAGATCCCGAACACCGGGGTGCCGTCGGAGAGGAAGGCCGTCATCAGATCGACGGCGGCATCGGCGGTCGCCGGATCACCCGGGCCATTGGAGAAGAACACCCCATCGGGTGACAGCGCTCGGATCTCGTCAGCAGTCGACGTCGCTGGAACGACATGCACCTCCATCCCACGACGGGCCATCTGCTCAGGTGTCATCGACTTGATGCCGAGGTCGACCGCAGCGACGACGAACCGGCGCTCTCCGACGGCCGGCACCAGATAGGCATGCGGCGTGGTGACATCGGCGGTGAGATCAGCACCCGCCATCTGCGGACTGGCCTGGACCTGGGCGAGCAGCTCAGCAGGCGTGCGCTCAGCATCCGCTCCACTGAAGATGCCAACCCGCATGGCCCCGCGCTCACGCAGGTGCCGGGTCAGCGCCCGCGTGTCGATTCCGCTGATTCCGACGATCCCCTGCTCGACAAGCTGATCCTCCAGCCCGCGGGTGGCCCGCCAGTTCGACGAGATGCGGGAGGGGTCACGCACGACGTACCCCGCGACCCAGATCCGCTGCGACTCCTGGTCCTCGTCGTTCACGCCGGTGTTCCCGATGTGCGGCGCGGTCATCACGACCACCTGTCGGTGGTACGACGGGTCGGTGAGGGTCTCCTGATAGCCGCTCATCCCGGTCGAGAACACCGCCTCGCCGAAGGTCGTTCCGATAGCCCCGTATGCGTCACCATGCATCGTGCGCCCGTCCTCGAGGACGAGTACGCCGGCTTGTGGCGATGTCATTGCTGCACTCCTGTCGCGAACGTGGCGAGGAACCCATCCAACACAGTGTCGTGATCGGCGGACGTGTCCGCCCGGAAGCCCGTATCGAGAACGCGGTCACCGAGGCCCCACGTTATGACCACCATCCCGTCCTTGGATCGCACCGTTCCCGCGACCCCTCGATCAGCGCGCACCGCGGACACCGCCTCGGCAGGGATGAACAGACTGCGGGCACCTACACGGTCGAACCAGATTCCGTCGGGCCCCCACGACACGGCCGCACGACTGCGCACGCCCAGATCGAAGACCACGATGCGATCCATCCAGTCACCGTGCACTCCCGTGCCCGCGAAGAGACCCTCGATGGAGGCACCCAGACGAACCGATTCCGGTGCTGTCTCAAGCGGTGCCGGCATATCGGCCTGGCGGGAGGACCGGTTTCGCCAGCCCCGCCGCATCCCCCACAGGGCAAGCGCGATGAGGGCGAGGACAACCACCACGAGCACAACACGGGCGGGCCAGTTGGTGACCTGCGCCTGCTCGATGTAGTCGGCTGCCGGCTGGTTCATACCAGGGCTCCGTCGAGGACGGTGGGCGTGCCCGCGAAGACGGTGTGGACCACACGGCCGGGCAGCTCCATGCCGTCATACGGCGTGTTCCTGCTGCGCGAGGCCAGATCAGTCGCGCTGATGACGCGAACCGCGGACGGGTCGACAACGGCGATGTTTGCGACGGCGCCGACGACGAGGTCGTGACCCTGCGTGCGCACCCGGCCGATCCGGGCGGGGCGCACCGACATGCGCTGCGCCAGCTCGCGCCAGGTCAGCAGGCCCGGCTCGACCATCGTCGCCATCGCGATGCTGAAGGCCGTCTCGAGGCCCAGCATGCCCATCGCCGCCGCCGCCCACTCGCAGTCCTTGTCCTCATGCGGGTGCGGGGCATGGTCGGTCGCGATCGCATCGATGGTGCCGTCGGCGAGCGCCTCCCGCAGCGCGTGCACATCGGCGGCCGTCCGCAGTGGCGGGTTGACCTTGTAGATCGGGTCGTAGGAAGTGACGAGGTCCTCGGTCAGGATGAGGTGGTGGGGAGTGACCTCTGCGGTGACCTGGACTCCCCTGGCCTTCGCCCAGCGGATCACCTCCACCGAGCCCGCCGTGGACACATGGCACACGTGGAGCCACGAACCGACGTGCTCGGCCAGCAGCACGTCGCGCGCGATGATGGCCTCCTCTGCGACCGACGGCCAGCCGACGAGTCCCAGGCGCCCAGAGAGCTCGCCCTCGTTCATCTGCGCATCCTCGGTGAGCCGTGGCTCCTGGGCGTGCTGCGCGACGACCCCGTCGAATGCCTTCACGTACTCGAGGGCCCGACGCATGAGCACGGCGTCGTGGACGCACTTGCCGTCGTCGCTGAAGACCCGTACCTCCGCAGCGGAGTGCGCCATCGCACCGATCTCCGCCATCCGCTCACCGCCGAGACCGACTGTGACGGCACCGACGGGACGAACATCGACCAGCCCCGCCACCTGGCCAAGGCGCCACACCTGCTCGACAACACCGGCCGTGTCGGCGACGGGGTTGGTATTCGCCATGGCGTGCACGCACGTGAATCCGCCGAGTGCCGCTGCCTGGGACCCGCTCAGCACCGTCTCGGCATCCTCGCGGCCGGGCTCACGCAGATGCGTGTGCAGGTCGACGAAGCCGGGCAGGGCAACGAGACCATCGGCGTCGATGACGTCGCCGACACCGGTTCCGGCAGGGGCCAGTTCGGCAATGACGCCATCGGCAATGACGATGTCGACCGCATCCTCGCCATAGGGACGGACTCCACGCAGCACCCGTGACATCAGATCTCCTCCTTCATCCCGCCGAGCAGCAGGTAGAGCACGGCCATGCGGACGCTTACGCCGTTGGCAACCTGCTCCACCATCACGGCACGCGACGAGTCGGCGACATCGGCGCTGATCTCCATGCCGCGGTTCATCGGGCCCGGGTGCATGACGATGGCATGGGCCGGCAGCAGACCCATGCGACGAGCATCAAGGCCGTAGAGCCGCGAGTACTCGAGAGTCGACGGGAAGTACGCGGCGTGCATGCGCTCGGCCTGCACGCGAAGCATCATCACGGCGTCGACACCAGGCAGGACCTGGTCGATGTCAAAGCTGACATCACATGGCCACGATTCGACCCCGTAGGGCATCAGGGTGGGCGGGGCAACCAGCGTGACGTGCGCACCGAGGGTGCGCAGCAGCAGGACGTTCGAGCGCGCCACTCGACTGTGCAGGATGTCTCCGACGATGGCCACATGCAGGCCGTCGAGATCGCCCGCGCCATCGCGCAGATGCCGGCGCATCGTGAAGGCGTCCAGCAACGCCTGCGTGGGGTGCTCGTGCGTGCCGTCGCCCGCGTTGACCACGGATCCGCCGATCCAGCCGGCCGTGGCGAGGCGGTGCGGTGCGCCTGAGGATCCGTGCCTGATCACCACGGCATCGGCACCCATCGCCTCGAGCGTCAGTGCCGTGTCCTTGAGGCTCTCGCCCTTGGATACCGAGGAGCCCTTGGCGGCGAAGTTGATGACGTCGGCCGACAGGCGCTTCGCAGCCACCTCGAAGGAGATTCGCGTGCGCGTGGAGTCCTCGAAGAACAGGTTCACCACGGTGCGCCCGCGCAGGGTGGGCAGCTTCTTCACCGAACGATCGGTGACGGCGGCGAGCTCAGCAGCCGTGTCGAGCACGAGGATGGCGTCGTCACGACTCAGGTCGGCCGCCGACAGCAGGTGCTTCACCGCCCCTCCCCCAGGATCGTGACCTGATCGGCGCCGTCGACTTCAGCAACCTCGACCCGAACCTGCTCGACGAGCGAGGTAGGCAGGTTCTTGCCGACATAGTCGGGGCGGATCGGCAGTTGCCGATGACCGCGGTCGACGAGGACAGCCAGCTGGACGGCCGCCGGTCGGCCAACGTCGTTGAGGGCATCAAGTGCCGCGCGAACCGACCGCCCGGAATACAGCACGTCGTCGACGAGGATCACGGTCTTGTCGTCGATGCCACCCGGCGGGATCATCGTCGGCACGAGCGCCCGCGCCGGCCGTAGCCGCAGGTCGTCGCGGTAGAGGGTGATGTCGAGTGAGCCGACGGGGACCTCGGTGCCTTCGATGGAGCTGATGGCGGCGGCGATCCGATGTGCCAGGGCTACGCCACGCGTCGGGATCCCCAGCAGGATCAGGGACTGCGAACCGCGGGACTTCTCCACGATCTCGTGGGCGATGCGACGAATGGCCCGGCCGATATCGGCATCGTCGAGTACGACGTGGGCGCGCGAAGAATCCATCAGGACCCCCTTCCCCGCCTCTCTGGACGGGCTTAAAGGTTGTCGAACAATCGGAGCCTATCGGCCCCAGACCGGGGTCTCGACCGGGGGGCGCAGGGCGCGACGGGCTAGAGCCCGCCACCCTTCTCCGCACTGCCCATCTTGTGTACGCGCATGCCATTCGTGGTGCCCGGCACGCCCGGCGGCACTCCCGCGACGATGACCACCCGGTCGCCGAACGTGGCCCGGCCGATGTCCAGCAGGGCCTTGTCGACCTGCACCACCATGTCGTCGGTGTGCTGGACCTGTGACACCAGGAACGTCTCGACACCCCACACGAGGGAGAGCTGGCTGCGCACGCGCGGATTCGGCGTGAAGGCAAGGAGCGGCGTGCGTCTCCGCCAACGAGCGATCAGCCGCGCCGATGACCCCGTCTCGGTGAAGGCGATCAGGTGCGTGGCATCGACCCCGGCAGCCACATCAACCGCGGCATGGGTCAGCGCACGCGCCGTGGAGCCCGTCCATGGATCGGACAGTGACGGGAGCTCATGCAGCGCCTCGGTCTCGACGTGCTCGATGATTCGGCTCATGGTCTCGACAACCAGGCTCGGATGGTCACCGACGCTGGTCTCGCCGGACAGCATGAGCGCATCGGCACCGTCGAGCACGGCGTTCGCGACGTCGCTCGCCTCTGCCCGGGTGGGACGATTCGCGACGGCCATCGAATCGAGCATCTGGGTGGCCACGATGACGGGCTTGCCCGCCTCGCGGCACAGGTGGATGGCCCGCTTCTGCACGAGCGGGACGGCCTCGAGCGGGAGCTCGACGCCCAGGTCTCCGCGGGCGACCATGACGCCGTCGAATGCAGCGATGATCTCCTCGAGATTGTCGACGGCCTGAGGCTTCTCGACCTTGGCCAGGACCGGGAGGCGAACGCCCTCCTCGTCCATGATGTCGTGCACATCGGCGATGTCGGCAGCACTGCGGACGAACGACAGCGCGATCAGGTCAGCTCCCGTGCGCAAGGCCCATCGAAGGTCCTCACGGTCCTTCTCCGACATCGCGGGGACGCTCACCGCCACGCCGGGCAGGTTGAAGCCCTTGTTGTCGGAGACCCGGCCGCCCTCGATGACCACGGTGTGGACGTTGTTGCCATCGACTCGGGTCACCTTGAG
>CAJAKT010000604.1 GCA_903940375.1 uncultured bacterium
CGCATCGCCGAGGGCCTCGACCATGTAGAAGCCGGCCCAGCCGACGAGCACGGCCGCAAGTCCGACGAAGCTGTGCAGAAGCGCAATCAGCTCGGGCATGCCGGTCATCTGAACAACGCGTGCGCGCCACAGGCCAATGACGGCACCGAGGACGATGGCGATGCCCATGAGGATGGCGCCAACAGTCGAGATGGCTTCCGAGAACGCCAGGCCGACGGTCGCGAGCACGGCGATGACCATGCCGGCGATGCCGAACCAGATGCCGCTCTTCGCCGACTCGTGCTTGGAGAGCCCCGCGAGGCTCATGATGAACAGCAGTGCCGCTACCAGGTATGCCGCGATCGCGACGGATTCCATGGTCATCGCTGGAACATCCCCAGCATGCGGCGCGTGACGGCGAAGCCACCGAAGATGTTGATACTGGCCAGCAGTGTCGCGATGAACGCGAGGATCGTCACGACGGTGTCACCCTTACCGATCTGAAGAAGCGCTCCGACCACGATGATGCCCGAGATCGCGTTGGTGATCGACATGAGCGGTGTGTGGAGTGCGTGGTGGACGTGCCCGATGACGTAGTAGCCGATGACGATCGCCAGCACAAAGACGGTGATGTTCACCGTCAGGGCCTCCGGCACAGCGGCCGTGATCAGGAATAGGAACAGCGCTCCGATCGCCGTGATGAGGTACTTGCGTCCCGGCCCGGCAGGAGCCTTGGCCACCTTGGCGGCAACCGGCGCGGCTGCGGCCGCCGCCGGTGCCGCGGACACTTGGACCGGTGGCGGCGGCCAGGTCTTCTCGCGGTTGCGTGCGACGGTCATCGATCTCTGCACGACGTCGTCCCAGTCAAGGACGAGCTGACCGTCCTTGCCGGGGGTCATCAGCTTCATGAGGTTGACGAGGTTGGTCCCGTAGAGCTGCGACGCCTGCGTGGGAAGCCGACCCGCCAGATCGGTGTAACCGACGATGGTCACGTTATTGGAAGTGATGACGACCTCACCCGGCTTCGACCCTTCGACGTTGCCGCCGTTGGATGCCGCCATGTCGACGATCACCGAGCCGGGCTTCATGGTCGCGACCATGTCGGCCGTGATGAGCCGCGGCGCCGGTCTTCCTGGGATCAGCGCGGTCGTGATGATGATGTCGACGTCCTTGGTCTGCTCGGCGTACATCTGCGCCTCGCGAGCCTTGTAGTCGTCGCCCATCTCCTTGGCGTATCCCGTGGCGCTGACTTCCACCTCAGGCGACTCGATCGCCATGTACTCGCCGCCGAGCGACTTCACCTGATCGGCGACCTCTGGGCGGGGATCCGTGGCGCGCACGATCGCGCCCAGCGAGCTAGCGGTGCCGATGGCCGCGAGGCCCGCCACTCCGACCCCTGCAACAAGGACCTTGGCCGGCGGAACCTTGCCCGCCGCCGTGACCTGGCCGGTGAAGAAGCGTCCGAACACGTTCGCTGCCTCGATGACGGCGCGGTAGCCCGCGATGTTCGCCATCGAGCTGAGGACGTCGAGTGACTGGGCGCGAGAGATGCGCGGCACGGCATCCATCGCCATCGCCGTCACGTCGCGAGCCGCCAGCTTGTCGACGAGCTCGGGTGCCAGCGCGGGGCTCATGATGCTGATGACGGTGGCCCCGTCGTGCAGCAGCGCGATCTCGTCGTCGGACGGCGGATTGACATGGAAGACGATCTCCGCGCCCCAGGCATCCGCTGCCGAGCCAATGCTCGCGCCCGCGGCACCGAAGGCATCGTCAGAGAAGGCCGCAGCCGTGCCGGCGCCCGACTGGATCAGGACGTCGTATCCCAGGCCGATCAATTGCTCGACGGTCTTGGGGGTGGCGGCTACCCGGGTCTCGCCGGGTCGGGATTCAGCAGGGACTCCGATGAGCAACTCAGTCTCCAAACAGAGGTTCCGACGGGCGTGCGATGCCCGCGACGGCCAGCCTAGGGGCGGCAGGCCCCTAACGTACGAGGCCAAAGGTCCCCGAGCAGGCGTATACCGGCGCAATGCCACGGAAACACGGGATGTCTAGGGTGCGGATCACAGAGTGTGTGGAAGATCACCTGTGCCTGAGGGCCGAAAGGAGGGGCAGTGACGGTCACCCCGTTCGACGAGATGCTCCTCGACGGCGGTCGCCCGCGGACCACCCATGCGGCGATGTTCGAGACCCTCGACGGCCTCGGAGCCGCCGGGCTCTCCGAGCGGGCCCGCCAGCGTGACGCCTACCTCGACCGCCACGGCATCACATTCACCCTGGGCGAGCGCGAGCGGCCGCTCCCGATGGACCTCGTGCCGCGGCTGATCACGTCCGGCGAATGGCAGCGCATCGAGGCCGGCGTGATCCAGCGCCTCCACGCCCTAGAAGCGTTCCTCGCCGACATCTACGGACCCGGCCAGGTCCTCGCCGACGGCCTCATCCCCCGCAGCCTGGTCACGACGTCGACGCACTTCCATCGTCAGGCCTGGGGCATCGAGACACCCAACAACGTCCGCATCCACGTCTCCGGCATCGACCTCATCCGCGATGAGGCCGGTGACTTTCGGGTGCTCGAGGACAACCTCCGCAATCCGAGCGGCGTCTCCTACGTCCTCGAGAACCGCCGCACGCTCGCGCACGTCCTCCCCGAGGTGTTCACGCATCACCGCGTACGGTCAGTGAGCGAGTACCCCGAGCGGCTGCTCGATGCGCTGCGCGCGGCCGCCCCAACCGACATCGCCTACCCGACGGTCGTCGTCCTGACACCGGGCGTGCACAACTCCGCCCACTACGAACACGCCTTCCTTGCGCGGCATATGGGCGTCGAGCTCGTCGAGGGACGCGATCTCTACTGCCGTGACAACACCGTGTGGATGCGCACGACATCCGGACCCGAACCGGTGCACGTCATCTACCGCCGCATCGACGATGACTTCCTCGACCCCGTCCATCTCCGGCCCGACAGCGTCCTCGGCATTCCGGGCGTCATCAATGCCGCCCGCGCGGGCCGCGTCACCATCGCCAACGCGATCGGCAACGGCGTTGCCGACGACAAGGCTGTTTACCCCTACGTCCCTGCGCTGATCCGCTATTACCTGAACGAAGAGCCGATCCTGCCCAACGTCGACACGTACGACCTGTCCGATCCCGAGCAGCGCGAGTGGGTTCTCGGCCGACTCGACCGCATGGTCGTCAAGCCGAGTGACGCGTCGGGCGGATACGGACTGGTGATGGGTCCGTGGGCGACGGATGAGCAGCTCGCCCAGGCCGCCGTCGACATCGTCGCTCACCCGCGTGGCTGGATCGCCCAGCCGGTCGTGACGTTCTCGACCTGCCCGACCGTCCTCGAAGACGGCCGGATGGCACCGCGGCACGTCGACCTGCGCCCATTCGCCGTCAATGACGGAACGAATGTCTATGTACTGCCCGGTGGCCTCAGCCGCGTCGCGCTGCCGGAGGGCAGCCTGGTCGTGAACTCCAGCCAGGGCGGCGGCTCCAAGGACACCTGGGTGATCGACGATGGCTCGGCCGATGACCGTCACGCGGTCACGGAAGCGCCGGAACCCACCGCAGGTGCCGCCGTGCCCTGGCCCGTCACCGTCGTGCCCAAGCGCGACAACTCCCCCACCAGCCACGACGACCGGATCGTCCAGCAGGAGCGCCAGCAGCAGCAGTCCGAGGCACCGCAGGGGAGCATCTCGTGCTGAGCCGCATCGCAGAGTCCTTCTTCTGGCTCGGTCGCTATGTGGAGCGCGCCGAGGCGACGGCGCGCCTGCTCGCTGAGCATCACCAGCTGCTCGTCGAAGACCAGTCCATTCCGGAGGCCACCGGCTGCTCCGTCCTGCTCGAGGCCCTGTCGTTGCCCAATAACGACGTCTCTACGGCACAGGAGCTCGTGCGCGTCGTCGTCGGTTCCGAACTCGATCCGTCGACCATCGCTGGTGCCGTGTCTGCTGCGCGAGCGAACGCACGTGCGATCCGCGACTCGCTCTCCCAGGACACCTTCGAAGCCCTGAACTCCGCCCACCTTGCCCTGTCACGCGGCATCGCGTTCACGTCGAGCCCGGGTGTCGCACTGCACCGGGTGCTCGAACGCCTGCTCGTGGTCAACGGTGTCGTCGACTGGACGATGCCCCGCGACGAGGCGTACCACTTCATGGTGCTGGGCCGAGAGCTCGAGCGCATTGACATGGTCGGCCGGCTCCTCGCCATCCGCCACGACCTGCTCTGGCCGTCCTCCGGTCCGGCCGCTGCACTGCGGGCGGCAGGGGCACTGTCGCCCTTCCTCCGGTCGGGCAAGCCGATCAACGGACTCGACGTGCGACGGTTCCTCGTACTGGACGCGACGTTCCCGCGGTCAATGCGATCCTGCGCCGCCGATGCCGAGGATGCCGTGCGCGGGCTGCAACGCCAGGGCGTGAGCGACAGCAGCCTGCTCCTGCGCGAGGTCGGGATGCTCCGCTCCGAGTTGGAGTACGCACGCATCCCCGCGGTCAATGACATCGAGAAGTTCATCGACGAAGCACGCGAGGCATCCCAGCGTGCAGGCGACGAGGTCAACCGCTCCTTCTTCCGGCAGCACGGCACGATCGTCTGGAGCCACTGATGCCGAGCCGCTCAGGACGCCGACTGCACATCACGCACCGCACGGGGTACCGATACGCCGACATCGTCGATGCCTCGTTCAACGAGGTGCGCATGACGCCGCTCTCGGTTGACGGCCAGTTCCTCATCAGCCACTCCCTCGACGTGCAGCCGATGGCGGCCGTCCAGCCCTATCGCGACTACTGGGGTGCGCACGTTGAGGCATTCGACGTGCACGTGCCGCACCGGCTGCTCGAGGTCGTGGCGATCAGCACCGTCGACACCCCGCCGCTGCCCGATTACCGGCCCGGGTCCACATGGGCTGACATCGATGGTGCACGCGCACAGGACGAACTGGCCGAGTACCTGGCAGCAACGGACTACGTCGACATCGCGTCCACCGATGCCGAGCGCGCGCCCATCGTCGTGTCGATGCGCGCGGCAGCGACGCCCGAGGACGCGGCCCTCATCGCCGTTGCCAGGGTCCGCGAGCGCATCACCTACACGAGTGGCGCAACCGACGTGACGACCACGGCAGCTGAGGCATGGGCCTCTGGCCTCGGAGTCTGCCAGGACTTCACGCACACGACCCTTTCGCTGCTGCGTGCGGCCGGGATCCCCGCGCGGTACGTCAGCGGCTACCTGCACACCGAGGAGCCGGCCCTCGGCCGCACGGTGATCGGTGAGTCTCACGCCTGGGTCGAGTACTGGGATGCCGGCTGGCACGCCGTCGATCCCACCAACGATCGTGCGGTTGGCTCCGCCCATGTCATCGTCGCTCGCGGCCGTGACTACGCCGACGTTCCCCCGCTCAAGGGGATCTATGCAGGCGGCCAGAGCGAGGGTCTAGGCGTCAGCGTGGAGATAACCCAGCTCTGACGCGCACCGCCTTCAGGTGGCCAGCGGCAGCCGTGGGTTATCGTCCTCGCACCCCCTTCGCAAGGAGATCCATGCTCTCGCTCCGTGCCGGCATCACGGCTGTCGCCGCATCTGCTGTCGTCCTGACCAGCATCGTTGCTGCGGTCCCCGCCACTGCCGCAGCTCAGGTCGGCTCCTGCTACGCGTACCGTGCCGCCGTTCTGAAGGCGGTTTCGACGGACGCCCCCGCGGTCGACTGCAGCGCAAACCACACGGCCGAGACGTACTACGCCGGCACCCTGCCGGAGTCCTTCGGCCCGCCTTCGAAGGCTTCGCAGGCAAGGCGGCTCTCGGCCGGTCAGCCCTGCACGGTCGCGGCCATGAACTCCTACCTCGGGATCCCGGACAGGACGCTGCCCAGCCGTTTCCTCACGGTGGTGCTGTTCCCGACGGATGCCCAGTGGTCCGCGGGCGAACGGTGGCTTCGCTGCGACGTCGTCCTTCAGGGCGGCCTCGAGTTGAAGCCATTCGCCGGTACGGCAGCGGCCCTCGTGGCGGCGACACCACTCGTCCAGTTCGACTTCTGCACACCGGGCCAGCCGAATGCACGCGCGACCGCCGCCTACCCGTGCCTGACGCCCAAGAAGAACTGGATCAAGGTGCTCGACCAGGATCTCGGTGGTCCGGGTTCGTCTTTCCCCGGCACCAGCACGGTCGAGCGCAAGACGCGCGCCCTGTGCGAGAAGCAGGGCAAGAAATGGTCCGGCAATCTGAAGTACCCCGGCTGGTGGGCCATCTGGCCGACGTCGGTCGGCTGGAAGCAGGGCAAGCGATCGGCACAGTGCTTCGTGCCGTACAGCCAGTACCTCAAGGAGATCGCGCCCGCGCCGGCTCCCACTGCTACGCCCGCACCTGAGCCGACCGCTACGCCAGTTCCCGAGCCGACCCCCGCCACTCCCTGACTCAGCGCAAGGGGCTGCGCGGCAGGTCGTCCGGGTACATCGACTCCATCGCCGGTGTCGTGGCACTCAGCCGCTCGATCTGATCGCTCGTCAACGACAGCGCACAGGCACGCACGATCGACTCGACGGTTGCCGGTCGGGTCGCCCCGGGAATCGGGATCATGACGGGGCTGATCGCGAGCAGCCACGCGATGACGGTCTCCTGCGGAGTCGCCTCAACCTCATCCCCGACCCGGCCGAACTCCGCATAGTGCGAGCCGATGTCGTGCGCCTGGGTGGAACCACCCAGAGGTGACCACGGGAGGAATGCGATCCCCAGTTCGCCGCAGCGGTCCAGCACATCGGCATCACCGCGGTAGCGCGGTGAGAACTCGTTCTGCACCGACACGATCCCGCCGTCACGCGGGCCTCCGATGACGTCAAGCGCCAGCTCCAGTTCAGCACGATTCACGTTCGACAATCCGACTCGGCGAACAAGGCCGGCATCCACCAGCGCGGCGAGCGCCTGCATCTGGGCAAGGTAGGTGAACTCCGGATCGTGGCGATGATGCTGGTACAGATCGATGACGTCGACGCCGAGCTGCTGAAGGCTTGCTTCGCATGCGGCACGCAGGCCAGCAGCGCTCGAGTCGCGGCCCCACTCCTCGCCGGGCCCACGCGTCAGAGCGCCCTTCGTCGTGACGAGCAGCTCGCTGAGATCCGCCGATCCGGTGTAGCAGCTCAGCGCCTCAGCGACGAGCGCCTCGTTATGGCCGACGGTGTCCCAGGTGGGTGCGTAGATGTTCGCCGTATCGAGCATGGTGATGCCGAGATCTAGAGCGCGGTGAATGGTCTCGATCGCGCGTTCACGGTGATCCACCATGTCCTCGAACGACATCGGCATGCAACCGAGGCCAACGGCCGAGACGGTCAGGTCGCCAATCGTGCGGGTAGGAAGCGTCATGCCGCGACCCTATAGCGGGCGGGCCGCTGGACTAGGTGACGAGCTCGAGCCACTGCTCCTCGAGTCCCTCACGCTCGGTCTCGACATCTCGGAGCTCATCGTGCAGCTTCGTCACGCGCTCGAAGTCCGTCGCGTGTGTGGCGAGATCGTCATGCAGGACGACCTCGCGCGCACGCAGTTTCTCGATCTGCCGCTCAAGCCGCGCCATCGCCTTCTGCGCCGTGCGGTCCTGCGACGATGCCGTTGCCGTGGCAGTCGGGGCTGCCGCAACCGGTGCCTGCTTCGCGGCCACATCACGCCGGCGCTCCAGGTAGTCCTCGACACCGCCGGTCAGCTGCCGCAGTTGTGAGTCGCCGAGCAATGCGACGAAGTCGTCGCACACTCGCTCAAGGAAGTAGCGGTCATGAGAGACGATCAGCAGCGTTCCGGCGAATCCGTCGAGCAGATCCTCCAGCGCCGTGAGTGTCTCGACGTCGAAGTCGTTGGTCGGCTCATCGAGCACGAGGACGTTCGGTGCACCCATCAGCAGTCGGGTCAGCTGGAGTCGCCGCCGTTCGCCGCCAGACAGGTCACCCACCGGAGTCCACTGCCCGTCAGTGCCGAAGCCCAGCCGTTCACACAGTTGCGACGCTGTCAGTTCGCGTCCCTTGCCAAGGTCGACGCGCTGGGCGACGTGCTCGACCGACTCGAGCACTCGCCACGTCGGGTCGAGCTCCTCCAGGTGCTGCGACAGGTAGGCCGGTTTGACCGTCTGCCCCGTGACAACCCGGCCCGCCGACGGCCGGATCTCGCCCAGCATCATTCGCATCAGCGACGTCTTGCCCGCGCCGTTCGCACCGAGGATGCCGATGCGTTGTCCCGGGCCGACATTCCAGGTCAGGTGATCGAACAGCAGTGTCGTGCCCATCGACAACGACGTGTCGTGCAGCTCAAAGACCATCTTGCCCAGGCGAGCATCCGCGAACGACAGCAGCTCGATGGCATCGCGCGGCGGCGGCTCGGCACTGATCAACTCGTTGGCGGCATCGACGCGGAACTTCGGCTTCGACGTGCGCGCTGGTGCACCGCGCCTCAGCCAGGCCAGCTCCTTGCGCAGCAGGTTGTTGCGGCGCGCCTCAGCAGCGGCGCCCTGCCGAGTTCGCTCGGCCTTGGACAGCACGTAGGCCGAGTAACCACCGTCGTACTCCTCGACCTGACCGCCGACGACCTCCCACGTTCGGTCGCAGACCTCGTCGAGGAACCACCGGTCATGGGTGACGACGACGATCGCCAGCGACGGACGGCTCTTCAGGTAGCCGGCCAGCCACGCGACGATCTCGACATCCAGATGGTTGGTCGGCTCGTCGAGGAGCAGGAGGTCCAGATCGGACACGAGCAGCCGCGCCAGTTCGACCCGACGGCGTTCACCGCCCGACAGATCACCGAGACGCCGGTCGAGGATGGCGTCGTCGAATCCGCCGAGCAGGCCGATCAGGACTTCCCGCACCCGTGACTCGACCGCCCATTCGTGGGTGGCACGGCTCCCGACCACCGTCTGGAGGATGGTCGCGCTGGGGTCGAAGGGCGGGTTCTGGCGCAGCATGCCGACGTGGGCATCGGCCGAGGCGCTCACCCGGCCCGCATCGACGGGCTCGTCGCCCGCCATGACGGCAAGGAGGGTGCTCTTGCCGGCGCCATTTCGCCCAACTACCCCAATTCGGTCACCCGCATTGACGCCCGTGGAGACGTCGGCCAGCAGCGGGCGCTCACCGAACGCCTTGCTGACGGACTCCAGATTGACGAGATTGCGGGCGGGGGGCACGCCGACATTCTGTCGTCCGTGCGCGGCGGCACCGGAGGCGCTATCGTCACGCCCGCACGGGGGCCCAGAACACGCTGCCAGGAGTGGCCATGCGACTGCTGTGGAAGGAACGTGCGGCTAGTACCTCGGTTCCCGTCGAGGCCCAGCCGGCGCCGGCCGTGCCCAGCCTCGGAAATGGGCTCACCGCACCCATTCGGCCAGACAATTACCCGGAGCTGCTGGAGACCCTTCGCGCCCCGCAGTTGCCGGAGCCGAGCCCCGAGTTCTACGTCGACTGGGACGGCATCCGCACGCGCATCCAGATGCTGCCCTGGGCCCCACGCGAACTGGCCGGCCGGGTGAACACTTCGTTGCCCATCCCGGACGACGGTTACCGCAGTGAGGATGTCGAGTACGCCGCTCTGGCGGCCGCCATCAACTCCGCTCACGAGACCTTCCGCATCGTCGAGATCGGGGCGGGGTGGGCGCCGTGGGCCGTCGCCGGCATCGTGCAGGCACGCCGCCGCGGCCTGCGCGCCAAGGGACTGGCCGTAGAGGCCGATGCCCAGCGCAGCCAGTGGGCCATGCAGCACGCGGCGGACAACGACGTGAGCGCCGAGTTCGTCACCGGCACACCGGAGGAGATCACCCGTCGCCTGCGTGAGCCTTTCGACGGAGTGGAGCTGCGTGTCGTCCAGGCAGCCGGCTGGCACACCTCGACGATCCTGCAGTTCCCCGAACTGGATGAAGGCGACATGGGCGGGGCCGTGTGGACCCTGCCCGGCACCGATGTCGACTACCGCGGCGCGCACCTCGCACACATCGACGTCCCGACAGTCGCCATCGCGGATCTGCTTGATACCTGCGAGCTCACCGATCTACTGCACATCGACGTGCAGGGGGTCGAGTTCGAACTGGTGCAGCCCGCCAGCGACGTGATCCAGCAGAAGGTCCGCCTGATGGCCATCGGCACGACCGACCGGCTGACGGAGGGGCGACTGCAGGACCACTTCCTGCCACGCGGGTGGGGGCTGGCCATCGACGAGCCCTGCAAGGCCGTCTTCACGATGACGCACCCGACGCTGGCCGGATTCACGGTGCAGGACGGTACTCAACTCTGGGAGAACCCCTTCGTGAGGCGGGATTTCCCCGGGTAGCCGCGTCCCGAGGTCGATGTTCCCGGCGTACGGCTATCCTCGGCAGGAACATCGACAGAAGGAGCGTGATTGACCGTGGACACCCCCAGTGAGTGCCCACGTGGTCACGCCCTTAATGAAGGCACGACGCACTGCACCGTCTGCTGGATTCGGGTCGCCCCTGAGGACCCCATCGAGGCGGCCGCTCGGCGCACCCGCCGCCGTCACACCATCCTGGGCATCTCGCTGCTGGCCGTCACCGGTGTTGTCCTTGGCGGTTTCGCAGGGAAGGTCCTCGGTGGCACTTCCAGCGGCCCGACGATCATGGCACTGCCACTGATGGCGAGTGCGGCACCCTCTGCCCCGGCATCTACGTCGGCATCTACGTCGCCAGATGAGCCCACCACCGTTGTCGCCGTTCCGCTTGCGGCGACTATCGCCGACCCCGTCACGGGGCAGGGCGACGGCAGTTGCACCGTTCAGGTGCGCGGCCAGGAGGTGGCCTGCAACCTCGGCGATGACCAGCTGACCTTCACGGCCTGCGTGCCCGCTGGCACCGAGCGCATTCGCGTCCGGACGCGCGGCACGAGCTCCGAGCCGTGGCAGGACGCGTCTTACGACGTCGCGCTAGGTATCGATGCGGGAGCCAACTGCTCCAGCAGTGAGATTGCCGCCGACATCGTGATCAACGCCACCGCCGTCGAAGCAGCGAAGTGGCGCATCGTCGGTCGCGACAGTGATCGCACGAAGCTGTGGACGTCACCGCTCGTCACTCTGACTAGCTGAGCCCCTCTGAACTGCGTCAGCAGTGGCTGGGCATTTCGGACGGAGTGCAGCCACGCCTGACGCAGGTGACGGGGGGCCGTGGAAAAAAGTGCGCCCGAAGGGATTCGAACCCCTAACCTCTTGATCCGTAGTCAAGTGCTCTATCCGTTGAGCTACGGGCGCATGGCCGCGAACGACCGACCGGAAGTCTAGCCGCCTCGCTCACGTAGGCGGAAACCAGCCTCCGTTCACGAAGACGCACCCCAAGAACGACCTGAGGGCGCGCCCAAAAACGGGGCGCCCTCAGGTCGTTGGCGGAGGCGGAGGGATTTGAACCCTCGATGGGCTTTAAGACCCAAACCGCATTAGCAGTGCGGCGCCATAGACCGGGCTAGGCGACGCCTCCACGCAGCCTTGTTTCCAAGGCAGCCCAGAAAGGATAGCGAATAGTCCCGGAGGTCATTCTCAGCACCCGATCACGGCCTCAGCGGTCATACAGTTGCGTGTCCACCTACGATCGGAGCCCCCCGCATGAACAAGGCCCTCACGGCGCTAGGCCTGGCAGGCGCAAGCGCCGTCGCCGTTGCCGCCGCAACGCCGGCACTCGCAGCAACCGTCCCGAGCGATCCGCCCGCCGGCTCGAAGACTCTCCAGACCAAGACGCTGGCCGGCAACACGAACTACGCCCGCTACTCCGTCAAGAGCATGACCGCCAAGCAGGTCATCGCCTACTACCAGCAGGCACTGCGCGCCGACGGCTTCCGCACCGTGAACGAGGGCGGCGGCGGTTCGGGCTGGAGCGATGGCTGGGGCGGTGGCGGCGGCGGGCTCACGGCCATGCACAACGGCGTCTACTTCTCCGTCAATGCGGGCGGCGACGGCAAGCCCACCTTCTTTGAGGTCTGCTACGGACCCAACAGCCAGGTCGTCGACAACTGCCAGAACCAGAGTCAGAACCAGAGCCAGAACCAGAGTCAGAGTCAGGGCTCCTAACCCGACTGCCGGCCTAGAGCCGGATCACCGAGCCGTCGAGGGTCACCACGATCCCGGCGGCTCGGTGCATGTTCAGGAGCGGACGCCCCACGCCCGGGCCGCCAATGAGCAGTGCCTTGCAGAGTGCCTCGGCCAGCCAGCCCGTTGGTGCGATGACCGAGACCGACGCAACTTCGGGCTCGATCGAATCCCCATGCGCCGGGTGGAAGAGGTGGTTGCGGACGTGTCCGTCGCCATCGACCCACTGGCGCTTAAGCGGCGTGCTGGTCGCCACCGCGCCATCGGTCAGGCGGACGAACTCCTCGAGCGTCCCTCCATCGAGTGGGTTGCCGATCGTGACCTCCCACCCCTCATCGGGATGACGGCCCCGGCATCGCAGATCACCGCCGAGGTTCACCAATGCGCCCGGCACGCCACGGCTCAGCAGCGCGAGAGTGACGAGGTCGGCGCCTAGGCCCTTGCCCACGCCACCGGGGTCGAAATCGAATCCGGCAGGCAGCTGCGCCATCAGCGGGTCGCGCGTCACGCCGAGGGATGCGTCTGGAATCACCCGCTCAAGGCGCGGAGTGACCGAACCTGTGCCCAGGCGATACGTCGAGACGCCCGGAGCAGTGGACACCGCAGTGAGCCCGCCGAAGTCCTGGCCGTAGCCCAGGCCGACGATGTCGCGGCCCATGAACGGGTCGTACCAGCCACCCGTGAGCCGCTGCGCCCGGACGGCCCGGCACAGCAGCACCATCGTTTCGACGCTCACCGGGGCTGGCGAGCCGTCGGCCGCATTGAGGCGGCTGACCTCACTGTCCTCACGGAACCTGCTCCACAGCGCCTCGAGGCGCCGCACCTCCGCCTCCGCGAACGCGAGGTCCTCGTCGGTGCCGCCATTGAGCAGGACATGGCAATCGCTGCCCATCGCGCGAAAGCGCAACCCACTCAGAGCGGGCGTATCGACCACAGGGCAAGTATCCCCGCGCGGGCACGGCAGAATGCGACACATGACGACTCTGGCGATCGACTGCGGAGGCGGCGGCATCAAGGGGTCCGTCCTCGACGAGGTCGGCACCATGCGCGCCCATCCGATCCGGGTGCCCACCCCCTATCCCCTGCCCCCGGCCCTGCTCGTCCAGAC
>CAJAKT010000605.1 GCA_903940375.1 uncultured bacterium
TACAGCGTCGACACGTCGTACCACAACCTGATCATGCTGCTCGGTCCCGTGTTCGCGACGCTGCTGGCCCTGAACGTCTCGCCGTCGTCGGGCATCGCGGTCGCTGGCGTGAGCATGCTCATCGGCGGACTCCTGTTGGCATTCAACGCGCACTCGCGCGCGTGGATCCCGGAGGAGCGCGAGCACGGGGAGCGTGGCCTGCTCAAGTCTCCGGCGATTCGACTTCTTGCGCTCGAGGGCGCACTCATGGGCCTGTCGGCAGGGTTCATCACGATCGGCATCCCGTCGCTTGCAACCCTGTCGGGCGAGCAGGACCTCGCCGGTCCGGTGATGTCGGCGATGGGAGTAGGCGCGATCATCGGCACGCTCTGGGCGGGCGCGAAGGCGAAGGACATCGCGCCGGCGAACGGTCTTCGGGCGGCGACGCTGCTCTTCTTCATCGCGCTGCTGCCCTTGCCGTTCGTGCCGATCGGTCCGTGGATGATGCTCGTGGTCCTGGTGGCCTGGGCATTCATCGGTCCGGCGAATGTGTTCTACCTCGAGGTCATCGACGTGGTGCGCCCGCGGGGGACGGCCGTTGCGGCCCTGGGATCCCTGTGGATGATCGAGGGCCTCGGCATGGCGATCGGCAACGCGATCGGCGCGAGCGTGGCCGAGAACGTCAGTCCGCACGCCACGCTCGCCCTGGGTGTCCTGTTCGCGGTGTTCTCCCCGATCATCTTCACCATCGGGATGCGCGGGGTGCTCAAGGAGGCGTCGACGGCCACGGCCCGGGAGGCCCTCGATGCCGCGGTCTCCTGACCGGGCGGACCGCCCCCGCAAGCGATTGCATCACCCCCTGGGCCTGCCCATAGACTGAGGCCATGGCTGCCATCGAAGCGATCATTGCCCGCGAAATCCTCGACTCCCGTGGCAACCCCACGGTCGAAGTGGAGGTCATGCTCGACGACGACACGGTGGCCCGCGCGGCCGTGCCATCCGGTGCGTCGACCGGTGCGTTCGAGGCATCCGAGCGTCGCGACGGCGGCACCCGCTACGGCGGCAAGGGTGTTCTCGAGGCTGTCAACGCGGCCGAGGAGGAGATCGCGGCCGAGGTCGTCGGACTCGAGGCCACCGAGCAGCGCCTGCTCGACCAGATGATGATCGATCTCGACGGCACCCCGAACAAGTCGCGCCTCGGTGCGAACGCCATCCTCGGTGTCTCGCTCGCCGTTGCCAAGGCGGCCGCACTGTCCGCCGAGCTCCCGCTGTTCCGCTACCTCGGTGGCCCCAACGCCCATGTGCTGCCCGTGCCGATGATGAACATCCTCAACGGTGGTGCGCATGCTGACTCCAACGTCGACATCCAGGAGTTCATGATCGCGCCGATCGGTGCGACGACCTTCGCCGATGCCCTCCGTCAGGGTGCTGAGGTCTACCACGCGCTCAAGAGCGTGCTGAAGAAGGCCGGCTACGCGACGGGCCTCGGCGATGAGGGCGGCTTCGCGCCGTCGCTGCCCAACAACCGCTCGGCGCTCGAGCTCATCGCGACCGCGGTGGAGAGCACTGGCCTGGTCTTCGGTTCCGACATCGCTGTTGCACTCGACGTCGCGGCCACGGAGTTCCACTCCAACGGCGCGTACATGTTCGAGGCTGCCGAGCGCTCCGCCGAGTGGATGACCGCCTACTACGAGAGCCTCGTCGCCGACTTCCCGATCGTGTCGATCGAGGACCCGCTGTCCGAAGACGACTGGGCCGGCTGGGTGCACCTGACCGATGCACTGGGCGACCGGATCCAGATCGTCGGCGACGATCTCTTCGTCACCAACCCGGAGCGGCTCCA
>CAJAKT010000606.1 GCA_903940375.1 uncultured bacterium
CTCGCCGCACCGGCTCAGTCGGCACTCCGAGCACGAAGCAGCCGCAGATGTCGGTGCCGCCGGAGATCGAGGCAAGGTGCGCGGTCGGCGAGATGGCGTCGTGGATGAAGTCGAAGCCGTCAGGCCCCAGGGGCGACCCCGTGGACGCGACTGTTCGCAGGTGCGAGAGGTCTGCTTCGTCTCCCGGACGAATGCCCGACTTGCGCGTCGCGTCGATGAACTTCGCGGAGAGGCCGAGGAAGGTCAGCTGCTCAGCGGCGGCGATCTCGAAGAGCCGCGACATCGTCGGGAAGCCCGGGTTGCCGTCGTACAGCACGATGCGGGCACCACGAGCCAGTCCGCACAGCAGCCAGTTCCACATCATCCAGCCGCAGGTGGTGAAGTACAGAACACGATCCTGCGCCCGGATATCCAGGTGGTAGGCCTGCTCGGAGAGCACCTTCAGCAGCACGCCGGCGGCCGAGTGGACGATGCACTTCGGGCGTCCTGTCGTACCGCTGGAGAACAGGATGAAGCCAGGATGCGCGAACGACAGCGGAACGGGCGCGAGCATTGCGCCGCGGTGCGGTGCAAGCCATGATTCCCAGGTGACGTGGTCGTTCGTTTCGGGACCAACGACGACGACCGTGCGCACCGTCGGAAGCCCGGCCAGCACCTCGGGGAGCCGGTCGACACAGTCGATCCACCTACCCGCGTATTCGTAGCCCGACGCGACCATGAGGACGACCGGCTCGATCTGGCCGAAGCGGTCGATCAGCGCCGCCGGCCCGAAGTCCGGCGACGCGGTGCTGACGACCGCCCCGATGCTCAACGCGCCGAGGGCGTAGATGGCTGCCTCGATGACGTTCGGGGTCCAGGCCGCGACACGATCCCCCGGCTGAACACCGGCTGATCGCAGGGCGCTCGCTACAGCGGCTGCTTCGCTGCGCACCTCGCCGCGCGTCAGTTCCCTGCGCTGGCCGCCCTCGGTGATGCCGACCAGGACGAGGTCGTCGGCCGGGCCTGCGAGCAGAGTGTCGACCACATTGAGCCGTGCCTCTGGGAAGAACCTCGTCCCGAGGATGCCCTCTCCCTGGCAGGTGGTGTCCCCGGCCGTCCCGATGATTCCGAGGTCGTCCCAGGCATCGCGCCAGAACAGCTCCGGCTGCTCGACGGACCACCGGTGCAGTGCGCGGTAGTCCGGTGCGTCATGCCTCGCCTGCAACCGGGCAATGGCACTGCTCGCCGCGGTTGCCGGATCGGGTTCCCACAGCACCGCGGCCCCAACACTGTCCGCCCCAACACCCGATTCCATACCCCGACCCAACCACGCCCCCATCCGTTTCTCCCGCAATGCGGGACAAACGGCGAGGATCGGCCCTCTTCGTGGCATTTCTCGCCACTTCTCCCATCAGCCTGTGGATACCCGATTGCCCCCTCACCCGAACCGGGGCCACTCTTCGCCCATGCCCGTCAGCCAGCCCACCTCGCGCGAACTCGCGCACATCCGTCAGCGGGTCCTCACCCTGTCCGACAACACCCATGGCGTCTTCCGGAGGCAGCACCTGACGGAGTGGGGCCTTGACCCGGGGATCGTGAAGGCGATGACACGTCGGGGTTGGTGGACGCGGATGCACCACGGTGTCTACGTGGATGCGAATCTCCTAGCACCGGAGCTCGGGATGACGGCGGTCCACTTGGTTACCTGCGCTGCCGCGATCATGGCACTCCCGCTTCCTGCTTACGCATTCGGCGTTACCGCCGCTTCCCTTCACGGACAGCCACTACAACGGGGGCTGCTGCGGGAGGTCGAACTCACCCGTAACCTGGGCACAGATCAGCGTGCTCTGCGTCGGCGAATAACCGACCACACCGCGCTTACCGATGTAAAGATGCACGGCCACGCCCTCGACCCGAGCCAATTGACGTTGGTCGCTGGCATCCCGACAGTGTCGGCGGACCTCGCTGCAATCTCGGCAGCGGCCCGAAGCTCGCAAGAGTGGGCCGTGGTCACCCTCGATGCCGTTTCCTGGCAGCGCCCCGACGCACCCGCGGTGCTGCGCGGCATCACCGAGGACTGGCCCAGGCTTCGGGGCATCGGTAACGTTCGTCGCGCCCTGCCGCTGGTGCGGTCAGGTGCCCAGACCCCGCTCGAGACGCTGTCGCGACTCCGGATCGTGGCCGGTGGCCTCCCCGAGCCGGAGCTGCAGGTCCCCTTCTACGACGAGGACGGGCTCATCGGCTTCGCGGACATGACGTGGCTCAACTGGCGCGTCATTGGAGAGTCGGATGGAGAGTTGAAGTACGGATCGCGAAAGGACCTGATCGAGGAGAAGCTTCGCGAGGACCGATTGCGCAGGCTTGGATACACGGTGGTTCGCTGGACATGGGAAGAGATCTGGCGCCGGCCCGAGACAGTTACCCGTCGAATTCTGCGGGCACGCACCTACTCGAGATACGGCTCGAGTCGCTCCGCCTAGAGGGCGGGAGAAACGGCGAGAATCGCCCCGATCGGAGGAGATCCTCGCCGTTTGTCCCGCGTTGCGGGAGAAACGGAAGGGGGGCAGCGGGCGACGGACAGGGGGTCAGCGGGTCGAGGGCGGGGTGTAATCGCGCAGCGGCTCGCCGATGTAGACCTGACGCGGACGACCGATCTTGGTATCCGGGTCATCGATCATCTCGCGCCACTGTGCGATCCAACCGGGCAACCGGCCGAGGGCGAACAGCACCGTGAACATCTGCGTCGGGAAGCCCATCGCCTTGTAGATCAGGCCCGTGTAGAAGTCGACGTTCGGGTACAGCTTGCGCTCGATGAAGAAGTCGTCGGCCAAGGCGACCTCCTCGAGACGGAAGGCAATATCGAGGAGCGGGTCGCTGACATTCAGCGCATCGAAGACCTCATGCGCGGTCTTCTTCACGATGGCCGCGCGGGGATCGTAGTTCTTGTACAAGCGGTGTCCGAAGCCCATGAGCTTCACGCCATCCTGGCGATCCTTCACCTGCCGGATGAACGTATTGACGCCACCGCCCTGTGCGTGAATGTTGTTCAGCATCTCCATGACCGCCTGGTTGGCGCCGCCATGCAGCGGGCCGAACAACGCGTTGATGCCCGCGGAGACTGAGGCGAACAGGTTCGCGTGCGAGGAGCCGACGAGCCGTACGGTGGACGTCGAGCAGTTCTGCTCGTGGTCGGCGTGCAGCAGCAGCAACTGGTTGAGCGCCTTCGAGAGGATGGGGTTGACCTCGTAGGGCTCGGCCGGCACGCCGAAGGTCATCCGCAGGAAGTTGTCGATGTAACCCAGCGAGTTGTCCGGGTACAGGTACGGCTGGCCGGTCGACTTCTTGTGCGCGTAGGCCGCGATGGTCGGGACCTTGGCCAGCAGGCGGATCGTCGAGATCTCCACCTGACGCGCATCAAACGGATCGAGCGAGTCCTGGTAGAACGTCGAGAGCGCAGAGACGGCTGACGAGAGCACCGGCATCGGATGCGCGTCGCGTGGGAAGCCGTCGAAGAATCGGCGCAGGTCCTCGTGCAGCATCGTGTGCATGCGGATCTGCGTCTTGAACTCGGACAGCTCATCGGCGGACGGAAGGGCGCCATAGATCAGCAGGTACGCCGTCTCGAGGAACGTCGACTGCTCCGCCAACTGCTCGATCGGGTAGCCGCGGTAGCGCAGGATCCCCGCATCGCCGTCGATGTAGGTGATCGACGAGGTGCAGGCCGCAGTGTTCATGAACCCGTGATCCAGCGTCACATGCCCCGTCTGCTTAAGCAGCGGCGCGATGTTCAGGCCAGACTCACCGACCGTGGCCGGCACCTCGGGAAGGGGCAACTCTCCGTCGGTGTAGTTCAGGACATAGTCAGACACGTGAACCTCCTATGCGGAGCCTAGCGGGACGCGTAGCGGGCTAACGAAAGACCATCTCAAGTACGTGCGGTGACGATTCTCACGTCGCCGAGAGGCGGGCGGCGACCTCTGCGACCTGAGCGTCCGTCGCGGTGAGGGCCACCCGCACGTGCTGGGCACCAGCCGGACCGTAGAAGTCACCGGGAGTCACGACGATCCCGCGATCCGCGAACCAGGCGACGGTGTCCCAGCACGGCTCACTCCGGGTTGCCCACAGGTACAGTCCGGCCTCGCTGTCATCAATCCGCATGCCGGCACCGGTCAACGCGGCCCGCAGGACGTCACGCCGCCCGCGGTAACGCTCACGCTGCTCAGCCACATGCTCGTCATCACCCAGCGCTGCGATCGCCGCGTACTGAACCGGGGTCGGCACCATCATTCCGGCGTGCTTGCGCACGGCGAGCAGATCACCCACCACCTGCTGATCACCGGCCACGAATCCGAAGCGGTAACCCGCAAGGTTGGAACGCTTGGACAGGGAGTGCACCGCCAGCACTCCTTCGTGAGAGTCACCGCATACCGATGGATGCAGGATGGAGACCGGCTCACTTTCCCAGCCGAGTTCGATGTAGCACTCGTCGCTGATCACGATGACATCGTTCGCGCGCGCCCATGCCACGATCTCGGCCATGCGCTGCACGGGCAGCACGGAGCCCGTCGGGTTGCCCGGCGAGTTCAGCCACACGAGGGCAGCGCCATCAACCGACTCGGGTTCGTCAGTGGCGATGGGCTCGCACCCGGCAAGAACCGCACCCACCGCATAGGTCGGATAGGCGATGCGTGGAATGACGATGCGGGCTCTGCTGTCGAGACCCAGCATGCGCGGGATGGAAGCAATGAGTTCCTTGGAACCGATGCCTGGCAGAACGGCAGTCGGATGGACGTGGACCCCGAGTGATCGCTCCATCCACGCGCTGCAGGCCGCACGGAGATCATCACGACCCGCCACCGTCGGGTACCCCGGTGCATCCGCAGCCGCACCCAGGGCGTCCTGAATCAACTGAGGCGTTGGGTCAACGGGGGTACCCACCGAAAGATCCAGGGCACCGCCCGGGTACTGGCGGGCACGTTCAGAGAACGGCGCCAGCACATCCCATGGGAAGTCCGGGAGCGTGTCGGCGACCCGCTCCCGTGAGTGAGCTCCAGCCACTGCTAGTGATCGTGCTCCTGCGGCGGCACGCTCGCGAGCAGCGCCGCATCGAAGTCCTGCGCGCCGAGCTTCGCAGCGCCGCCGGGTGAGCCGAGGTCGGCGAAGAACTCCGCATTGGCCGCGGTGTAGTCCTTCCACTCGACCGGGACGTCGTCTTCGTAGAAGATCGCCTCGACGGGGCAGACCGGCTCGCATGCGCCGCAATCCACGCACTCATCGGGCTGGATGTACAGCATCCGGTCGCCTTCGTAGATGCAGTCGACGGGACATTCCTCGATGCAGGCCTTGTCCTTCAGGTCCACGCACGGGAATGTGATGACGTAGGTCACCTGAGCCTCCGGTTCGTCCGCCCTCTTGCGAGGACCGGGATCATCCAACGGGCACAACTTACACACCCCCCTGAGACGAAGCGGTCCTGTGGTGATCCGGTCGGGTCCGAGGGTCCACATGAGGCGGATTCCGTGGGGCGCGCCTAGTCTGGTGGGATGCGCCTCCACGACACCCGGCTGAAGGCCGTTGTCGATATCGTCCCCGCGCGCGAAGGCGTGCTCACGGTCTATGCCTGTGGCCCGACGGTGTACCGCGACGCACATGTCGGCAATATGCGAACCTTCCTGCTGACCGACCTGATCCGCCGCACCGCCCAACTGTCGGGTCTCCGGGTGATCGTCGTGCAGAACATCACCGACGTCGGCCACATGGCCGACGACACCGGTCTCGGCGACGACGCTGCCGGCGCGGTCGACGAGGGCCAGGGCCCCGGTGATGACAAGGTGCTTCGACAGGCGGCGGCCGAGGGGTCGTCCGCCCTGGAGATCGCCCGTCGCTACGAGGACCGGTTCCACCGCGACCTCGCCGCCCTGAACATCTACCCCGCCGAGCACTATCCGCGGGCGAGTGAGTCGATAGACCTGATGATCGATCTCATCGCAACGCTCATGGAGTCCGGACATGCCTATGTCGGCGGAGACGGTTCCGTCTTCTTCGATGCCCGCAGCTTCCCCAGCTACGGCGAGCTCAGCGGGAACCGTCTTGATGCCTTGCGCCCCGGCCACCGATTCGAAGGCGAGGTCGACCCGGCGAAGCGCTTCCACGCCGACTGGGCGCTGTGGAAGAAGGCCCAGGACACGCGCACGCAGCTGGTCTGGGATACCCCATGGGGCGTCGGTTTCCCCGGCTGGCACACCGAGTGCTCGGCGATGAGCCTGGCGCTTCTCGGCAACACCATCGACGTGCACACCGGTGGCATCGACCTGAGGTTCCCGCACCATGAGGACGAGCGTGCGCAGAGCAACAGCGCGACCGGCACCGATGTCGTCCGGCACTGGGTGCACGGTGAGCACCTGCTCTTCGAGGGTCGCAAGATGAGCAAGTCGGCGGGTAACGTCGTCCTGGTATCCGATGTCATCGAACGTGGACTCGATCCGCTGGCCTTGCGACTGGCGCTCCTGCAGAACCGCTATCGGCAGCAGATGAACCTGACCTGGGATGCACTTCACGCTGCCGACGCAACCCTCACGCGCTGGCGCGACCGCGTCGCGACGTGGGCAGCCCAGCCGTCCGCAGCAATGCCGGCCGACATCGTCGCGGCGATGCTCCGGTCACTGAACGACGACCTCGATACGCCGCGCGTGATCATGATGCTGCGCGAACTCGAGAAGTCGGCCGACATCAGCGATGGCGCCAAGTTCGAGACCTTCGCCTACATTGATCGCGTGCTCGGACTTGATCTCGCGCGGACGGTCGGGCAGGCACCCATCGAAGCCGAGCCGACCCCGCCTGAGATTTCCGCGCTGCTCGCCTTGCGCGCAGAAGCGCGTGCTGCCAAGGACTGGGCCGGCAGTGACCGCATTCGTGACGAGCTGGCGGCCCAGGGCTTCACCGTGACCGACACGGCAGAAGGCCAGCAGGTCCAGCGAGGCTGACTCAGCCGTTCGAGAAGGTGTCGCCGTCGCCGGACGGGGCGTCAGAAACAGCCGGATCCGGTTGCGCGCTCGGCGAGGCCGACGAACCGTTGTCGCCCGCGGCGCCCTTCTTGCCGGGCTTCTTGTCCGGCTTCTTGCCGCAGATCACCGCCGGTGCCGGCTTGTATCGCGTCGTGATCGGCTCACGCGCGACTTCAGCACCGTCCTTGTAGAAGACACGGTCGACCGTGATGGCGAAGCCGTCGACACCGCCCTGGCCCAGACAGGTATCCGACTTGTCGTAGATCTTGGCGAAGGGCACGATGTCGCGACGCTCGCCGTACTCGGCCTGAATGTCGCTGTACTCCTTGGTCCCCCAGAAGGAGACCGTGATCGAGCCGTTGGTGATGCCTGACGTGATGAAGACGGCGTTGGGCGTGTCGTTGCGGAACTTCATGTCGAACATCCCCCACGCCACCGTCGCCTCGAGCCCCGGCTTGTAGCGCGAGATGTAGATGGAGTGCGCGACCGTCTCGACCCGCTCCATGCCGGCGTAGAAGGCCGCCGTCCAGACCGCTGTGGTCGCCGTCGACACACCGCCGCCCAGCGCCTCCGCGAAGACTCCGCCTTCGCCCACGACGAATCCGACGGTGTACCCGTTCTTCTCCGTGCGTTCCTTGATCGTGTCGTTCATGGAGAACGTCTCGCCGGGCAGCAGCACCGTCCCGTTGACCCGCCTGGCGGCCTCACCGATGTTCTGCACGCGATACGCGGCGTAGGGGAAGTACTGGGTGAAGCTCGACAGCTGCTCCGTGATGCCGAGCGCCTTCGCCTCATCCGTCGTCAGGTCAGGCTCTCGCGTGCCAACGGTGACGTTGACCGTGCGCTCCGCTGCGGGCAACTCGATGACGTCGGCGACTGCGGTGGCAAGTTCGTCGTCGGACACTCCGCGGCCGACCTTCGACTTCACGACCTTGACGTTTCCGTTCTTGATCTTGAAGGTCGCGTCACGGCCCGTCACCTCGATCGGCCGGAGTTCCTTGGCGATCGACTTGTGCAGGACGGCGCCGTCCAACTGCGGGACGAGGGCAGTGCCGTCCTGGGTGAAGCTCAGCGCCCGGCCAACCGCCGCGGCGGGAATCACCGCGGTGACCGTGCCGGCCGTCACCGTGACAGGGCTGGATCCCGCCGACGCGGCAACGGCGATGGCATCCTGCGCCGCTGCATCCGTGACAATCGGCTCGACCTCGAGGACGACCGCCTCCACGGGCGCGCGCGGCTTCAGGACGGCCTCGGCCATGGCTGAAGCGGTGGCGTCCCGATCGAGTTCCCGTCCCGGCACCCCCGGGGTCAGCACGGGCTCCCCTGCCTCGACGACCAGGGTCGGCTCGGTGGGCGGGACATCGACGGCATCGGCCATGATCCCGACCTGCGCCATGAGCAGCGGTCGGTCTACGGCCACGACGGCCGGCAGATCGTTGGTGCCGAGCAGGTTTCCGAGGAGGGTGACCGGGTTCCAGGTGTGACCGAACGCGGGAGCCACCGAGGCAGCCGCATCCAGGGACAGGCCGGCCGCCACCGGCCGCAGTCCGAAGGTCTGGTCAAGGGCGCGGACCTTGAGCCGCTTGGCCGCCGCGGGGCCGAGTGAATCCTCAACCGCCGTCACAGCCTCGACTTCGGACAGCCCGCCGATATCGACACCAGCCACGGACGTGCCCACGTGGGCGCTGCTACCGGACGACACAACGAGTCCGATGTAGGCAAGCACCATCAGGGCGACGACCCCAACCATGCCGAGCAGGACGCGCTTCTGCGTTGGTGTCATCGCGATGACACCTTCATGCAGATGGTCACGCCTGTCCCCGTCTCGCCTGCCCGATTACCGTTATGCGGATGGTACGCATGCTTGTGCCCATTCGACGACGAGCGCCGGTCAGGGGTTCCGGCGACGATCAGCGGATCGTGGCAGCGGAAGGCTCGCCGCGGCGGACGCGATGACCACGCCTGCGAGCAGGTACGTCATTTGGCGCCCGCCTCCGGACAGGGCCACGTCGCCGGACGGACTGTCCGCCGACAGCACGATCGTCGATATCAGCCACCCGACGAACACGGTCCAGCCAGCCCAACGGGTACCCACGCCCCACGTGGCTCCGCGGATGGCGGCGACGAGGGCGATCCAGACGAGGAGGACCCCCCACGGGATCGGCACGACCCCCCAGGGCGAGTCGACGAGGAGCCGCTGAGCCTGGACGAATGCCCCCGCCAGTCCGATGACGAGACCGACGACGAGGGAAAGCAGCAGCCCCAGGACCCGGGACATCAGTCCAGGCCAGCGAAGAGATCGGTCTCCCGGTCCTCGCCCGGGGCGGGAGCAGCCGTTCCGCCCGCTAGCCGGAAGTACTCGATGCCGAACGCCTCCGCGCCAACATTGTCGGCGAGGGCGAAGAATCCGCCGTCGACGCTGACCTGCGTCCCATGCGCGCGCAGGGCCGCCATCTTCGCGGGCAGGAACCCCTGCCCGTCGATCGCCGTCGTGACGAGGGCGTCGTCGCACGCGAACGGCAGATCGTCAGGATCCATCGACGTGAACTCGTCATCGACTCCCTGCGCACGCATCGCCTCGATACCGGCCTTGATGATGCTGCGGGGGAAGGCGGTCCAGTAGACCTTCGACACCTGCCACGCCGGACCGAGGTCGGTGCGGAATGTCGCCCCCGCCGCCAGCGCGATCGCGTAGTGCGTGACGCGGTGGGCCTGGATGTGATCGGGGTGCCCGTAACCGCCGAAGTCGTCGTACGTGACGACCACCTGGGGCCGGACCTCTCGGATCACCGGGACGAGCTCGATTGCCGCCGCCAGGAGGTCGGTGCGCCAGAAGCAGTCGGCTCGCTCGTTGGGCGGGGTGCCGATCATGCCGGAGTCACGGAACCGACCCGGCCCGCCGAGCAGCCGCCAGTCCGTGACCCCGAGTTCGGCCATGGCGGCACCCAGCTCCTCGCGACGATGCAGGCCGAGGGCATCCTCCTGGTCAGAGGCCAGGTGGGACAGTTCAGGCAGGAGGATCTCTCCCTCCTCGCCCAGTGTGCAGGTCACCAGGGTGACGTCAACTCCCTCAGAGACGTACTTCGCCATCGTGGCGCCGGTGGCGATGCACTCGTCGTCAGGGTGGGCATGCACGAGGAGGAGGCGGCGGTCCATTCGCACAGGGTATCCACTGGACGGTTCACGCTTCCGCGTCTGGCGGCTAGTCTCCCTATAGCAACAGGCGAGCGAAACGGGGGAGCCCAATGAAGTCCACGTCCCAATGGGCGGCCTACGGACTTGGCCTGCTGCTTCCCCTCGCCCTCATTGCCATCATCCTGAGTGCCGACGCAGCAGAGGGCCCGAAGACCGCTTACGTGGGCGTGCTTGCCGTCGTCCCGATGCTGGCTGCGGTCTTCGCCACACCCCGCGTCACTGCGGTCGTCGCCGTCATCACCTGGATAGCCGCCTTCGCCTTCGGCCACTTCGCGTCCGATGGCAACGTCGCTGCCCAGCAGGTACGCCTGATCATCATCGCGGCCGTCGGCCTGGCCGCAGTCGGCGCGGCTGTCCTGCGTGTGCGTCGTGAGCGGACGCTGCTGGAGGCACTGCGCGAAGCCGCAACGGCCGAGACGCTGCGCCAGCAGGCGGAGACCGACCAGCTCACCGGATTGCGTAACCGCCACGGCCTGCTCACGGCCGTGGCCGCCCTGGATGAGGGCAGCACCCGAACCATCGCGGTCATCGACTGCGATGACCTCAAGTCCGTCAACGACCGGATCGGCCACCTCGCTGGTGACCACTATCTGCAAGCCGTCGCTGGGCGCCTCTCCGGTGGACTGTCGAAGGACGACCTGGTGGCCCGCTGGGGCGGAGACGAATTCCTCGTCGTTCAGCAGATCGGCATCGACGACGCCGTGCACGCGCTCACGCGGATGCAGGCGACCATCCACGACAGCCCGCTATCGGTCGATGGCAGCATGATCACGGCCTCCGTCTCCATCGGAATCGCCGCATGGCCCGCGTCCAGGGCATTCGACGAGGCCCTGTCAACAGCAGATCACGCCATGTACCAGGCGAAGAGCGCCGGTGGGAACGCGATCGTCTCCGCGACCTGACTCCGCTCCGCCTACGATGCGTGGATGACTACCCCCGCCCCGGACACTGCGATCA
>CAJAKT010000607.1 GCA_903940375.1 uncultured bacterium
AACCCGAGGAGTGAGCGAAGCGAGCCCCGGAGGGGGTGCGCCATTGGTTCGCGTGAACCCGAGGAGTGAGCGAAGCGAGCCCCGGAGGGGGTGCGCCATAGACACGAGGTGTCAGGATGGCGGCGTGATCGCCTCACCCGCTGCTGACGGGCGCATCGTGCTTGCGGCAACCCCGCTGGGGAATCCCGGCGATGCCTCGGCTCGACTCCTGGCTGCACTCGCCACGGCTGACGTGATTGCGGCAGAGGACACCCGTCGGCTGCGCCGGCTCGTGTCCGACCTCGGCGTCGCCCCGACCGGACGGATCGTCTCGTTCTATGACGCCGTGGAGCGCGAGCGTTCTGAGGAACTTGTGGCGCAGGCGGAGCAGGGCGCCGTCATCCTCGTGGTCTCCGATGCGGGGATGCCGACCGTGAGCGATCCGGGCTTTCGGCTGGTCGCCCTCGCCGTCGAGCGCGGGGTGACCGTCAGCGTCCTGCCGGGGCCGTCCGCCGTGCTGACAGCCCTTGCCCTGTCGGGCCTGCCGGTCGACCGCTTCTGCTTTGAGGGCTTCCTGCCGCGCAAGGGTGGTGAGCGCGGTACGCGTATCGCCGAGCTGCGTGACGAGCCGCGCACGATGGTGTTCTTCGAGGCGCCGCACCGGCTGGCCGCCATGCTGACCGCTCTGGCCGCCGGACTCGGCGCAGAGCGTGGCGCTGCGGTCTGTCGCGAGCTGACGAAGACATACGAGGAGGTCCGGCGCGGTCCTCTCGGTGAACTGGCTCTCTGGGCAGCCGAGGGGGTGCGGGGGGAGATCACGGTCGTCGTAGCGGGCATGAGTGCGGAGCAGCGACGGGCCGACTCGGGCCTGGTCGACGAGGCTGGTTGGACGGCTGCGGTTCGCGAACTTGAAGCCGAGGGGGAGGATCGGCGTACGGCCATCGCCGATGTCGCGCGGAGGGCGGGTATCCCGCGGCGCGAGGTGTATGACGCGGTCGTCCGGTCAAAGAACGCCCAACCGTAGGATCGGGCCATGTCCGACCCCAAGGCGTTCTATCTGACGACACCCATCTACTACGTCAATGACGCCCCCCATATCGGGCACGCCTACGCCTCTACCGCGGGCGACGTCGCCACGCGGTGGCACCGGCAGCGCGGCGAGGACGTCTGGTTCCTGACCGGCGTCGACGAGCACGGCACCAAGGTCGAGCGAGCGGCGGACGCCGGTGGCGTCACCCCGCAGGAGTGGGTTGATCGCCTCGTCGAGGATGCCTGGCTCCCGGTGCTTGAGACGATCGACGCGGCCAATGACGACTTCATTCGCACGACACAGACCCGTCACAAGGAGCGCGTACAGCGCTTCTGGGAGGTTGTGCGCGACAACGGCTACGTGTACTCGTCGATGTACGAGGGCCCGTACTGCGTCGGCTGCGAGGAGTTCAAGCTGCCGGGTGACCTGATCGCGGGCGAGGGTGAGTTCGAGGGCCAGCAGGTGTGCCCCGTGCATAGCCGTCCCGTAGAACACCTGCAGGAGGAGAACTGGTTCTTCCGGCTGTCGGCTTTCCAGGACCGCCTGATTGCACATTACGAAGCCAATCCCGATGCGATTCAGCCACGCAGTGCGTACAACGAGGCGCTGTCGTTCATCCGCCAGGGCCTGCAGGACATCTCGATGTCGCGTTCGAGTGTGAGCTGGGGCATCCCGCTGCCCTGGGACGAGGCCCAGGTCATCTATGTGTGGTTCGACGCGCTCCTGAACTACGCCACTGCGGTGGGCTACGGGGCTGATCCGGATTCACCCGAGGGTCGACGCTTCGCCCAATGCTGGCCGCCGGATGTCAATCTCGTGGGCAAGGACATCCTGCGCTTCCACGCCGTGTACTGGCCGGCGATGCTGATGGCTGCCGAACTCGACGTACCGCGCAAGGTGTTCGCCCATGGCTGGCTCCTGGTCGGCGGCGAGAAGATGTCGAAGTCGAAGCTCACGGGCATCGCGCCGTCGCAGATCATCGACACATTCGGCTCCGACGCGTTTCGCTACTACTTCCTGCGGGCCATCCAGTTCGGTCAGGACGGATCGTTCTCGTGGGAGGACATGTCCGCTCGCTACACCTCCGAGCTGGCGAACGGCCTGGGCAATCTCGCCTCACGTGGCACCGCGATGGTGGCGCGCTACCGCGACGGCGCCCTGCCCGCTGCACATGATTTCGGTGCGCCCGAGCAGGAGCTCATCACTGCCCTCGCGGCTGCCGTTGAGGTTGCCGATCGGGCGATGCTCGAGCTCGACTTCTCGACGGGCATCGTCGCGGTGAAGGAGTTCGTCGATCGCGTCAACGGCTACGTCACCGAGCAGGAGCCGTGGGTGCTCGCCAAGGATGAGGCGAATGCCGCTCGTCTCGACGTCGTGCTGTACACGATCTGCGAGTCGCTGCGGGCGATTGCGGTTCTCTACAACCCGTTGATGCCGAAGGCGATGGCTTCGCTGTGGCAGCAGCTCGGCGCTCAGTCGACGCTCGGTCCGATAGCTGAGCAGCGGATCGCCGATGTGGCGCGGTGGGGGCAGTTGCTCCCCGGGACGGCGGTCACCAAGGGCGAGTCGCTGTTCCCGCGCATCGAAGAAGCGTCGTGACCTCTCCGGTATCCCCGGAGATACTTGCTGCGCCGGAGCCGTTGCCGTCGCCAGTCATCGACACGCACACGCACCTGAACCTGCACGACCGATACCTGCACGGCGAGGCGGTCCCGGACGCTGATGGGCTGCTCGCGCTCGCGGCCGAAGTGGGTGTCACCAAGGTCGTGCAGATCGGCTGTGATGTCCAGTACGCGCGACACTCGGTCGCACTTGCTCAGACGAGGCCCGACGTCGTCGTCGGCGTCTCGGTTCATCCCAACGATGCCGCACGCATCCATGAACGTGATGGTGAGCGGGCATTGGACGAGGCGCTTGCCGAGATCGCCGTGTTGGCGCGCGACGATGTCGTGCGGGCTGTCGGTGAGACGGGGCTGGACTACTTCCGTACGGAGGAGGCCATGCACGCGGTGCAGCAACGAGCCTTCCGGTGGCATATCGATCTGGCGAACGAACTCGACAAGACCCTGGTCATCCACGACCGCGACTCGCACGAGGATGTCATGTCCGTTCTTCTTGAGCAGGGCCCGCCGTCGCGCGTGGTGTTCCACTGCTTCAGTGGCGATGCCGACATGGCAGGGCGGTGCGCCGAGCATGGCTGGTTCATGTCCTTCGCTGGGCCGATCACGTACAAGGCCAACGACGGGCTGCGCGCTGCCCTCGCGATCGTCCCCGATGAGCTGCTGCTCGTCGAGACCGATGCCCCCTACCTGACACCGGTTCCGCATCGGGGCAAGCCCAATGCGTCATACCTGATGCCGCACACAGTTCGGTTCATGGCCGCTCAACGGGGCGTTGATGTCGAGGCCATGTGCCATCTGCTGTACGGGAACGCGCAACGGGCGTTCGGCGCATGGTGACGGACGACGCCTTCGATCCTGCGTCCGCGCTTCTGGGTGGTGGCGACATACGTGCGCTCGTGACATCGCTCGGTATCCGACCGACGAAACGCTGGGGACAGAACTTCGTCACGGACCCGAACACGGTGCGCCGCATTGTGCGCGCCGCCCGGCTCGCCGACGACGACGTCGTGCTGGAAGTCGGCCCCGGTCTGGGCAGCCTCACGCTTGCACTCCTGCCACATGCCAGCCGCGTGGTTGCCGTCGAGATTGATCCGATTCTCGCGAAGCAGCTCCCCCTCACCGTGGCCGAGCGGCTCCCGCAGTTCGCCGATCGGCTCGACGTGGTTCTCGGTGACGCGATGCGCATGGCCGAGTTCCCCGCGCAGCCCACCACTCTCGTAGCGAACCTTCCGTACAACGTGGCCGTCCCTGTGGTGCTGCACCTGCTCCAGACGGTGCCCACCATCCGGTCGGTGCTCGTCATGGTGCAGAAGGAGGTGGCCGATCGGCTGGCCGCCGGCCCGGGTAGCCGGGTCTACGGAGTGCCGAGCGTCAAGGCCCGCTGGTACTGCGATGTCGAGGACGCGGGCAGCATCGGGACGACCGTCTTCTGGCCGGTGCCGCACGTGGACTCCGGTCTGGTCCGGATGACGCGGCGTGAGCCACCGGGGTCCTCTTCAGGCCGTGAGGCGACGTTCGCCGTGGTCGACGCAGCCTTCTCCCAGCGCCGCAAGATGCTGCGATCCGCGCTGGCGACGCATGCCGGCTCGGCTGCGATCGCGGAACAGGCCCTCCGGGCCGCCGGCGTCGATCCATCCCTGCGCGGTGAGCAACTCGACATTGCGGCATTCGCCCGGGTGGCCGATGCGTTGGCCGACGGCCGCGCTTCCTCGCCGGAATCCGCATAGCCTTCAGAAGTGACGACCTCCTCGGTCACCGTCCGGGTCCCGGCGAAGGTGAACCTCCAGTTGTCCGTCGGGGCGCCCCGCGCCGACGGCTTCCACGAGCTTGCCACCGTCTTCCAGGCGGTGGGGCTCTTCGACGAGGTCATCGTCCGCCCGGCAACCAGGGATGGGATCACGCTGACGATCTCCGGGGAGGGCGAAGGCGAGCTGCCGCTCGGGGAGGACAACCTTGCTCACCGCGCGGCCCGGCTGCTGGCGGAGCATGCGGGCACGGTGGCAGCTGTCGACATTCACATCCACAAGGCAATCCCGGTTGCCGGGGGCATGGCTGGCGGCAGTGCTGATGCGGCGGGGGTGCTGCTGGCCTGCGACACGCTGTGGCGGCTGGCAACGCCGCGTGAGGACCTCATGGAACTGGCCGCCGAGCTCGGCTCGGATGTGCCCTTTGCGCTGCACGGTGGCACGGCGATCGGGATTGGGCGCGGCGAGCACCTCACTCCCGTCCTGTCTCGCGGCACCTTCCACTGGGTCTTCGCGGTGGCCGAACAGGGGCTGTCCACCCCGGCGGTCTATGCCGAATGCGACCGGCTGCGGGGTACCCGCTCCGTCCCTGACCCGTATGTCTCGGACATGCTGATGCAGGCGGTGCGCGCAGGTGATGCCGTCCTGCTGGGCAAAGCCATTCACAACGATCTTCAGGGAGCCGCACTGGCGCTGCGCCCGGCGCTCCGGCAGGTCCTCGAGGTGGGGGAGGACTTCGGCGCCCTGGGCGGGATCGTCTCCGGCAGCGGGCCGACGTGCGCCTTCATCGCCCGCGATGAGGAGCATGCCCTCGATATTGCCGTGGCGCTGTCTGCGGCTGGTGTGTGCCGGACGGTGCGACGGGCACAGGGCCCGGTCGTGGGCGCCCGCGTCACCGGCTGACCCCTCAACGCGACCGGGACAAATGGCGAGGATGGGCCAGCTGAGGGCTGTTTCTCGCTGTTTGTCCCGCATTGCGGGAGAAACGGATGGGGGGCCGTGTTCGCGGTGGGCTTAGCGGATGCGGAAGAGATGCGGAACACCCATGGGGGCGGCAGGGTTGGATGGTGACAGGGGGCGATCCCCACGCAGTTAGCATTCACCCAAGAGCGGGTGAGGAACGGAGCGCAGGGATGTTCGAGAGGTTTACCGACCGGGCCCGACGGGTTGTGGTGCTGGCGCAGGAAGAGGCGCGCATGCTCAACCACAACTACATCGGCACCGAGCACATCCTGCTGGGCCTCATCCATGAGGGCGAGGGCGTCGCCGCAAAGGCGCTCGAGAGCCTGGGCATCTCCCTGGACGCCGTGCGCCAGCAGGTCGAGGAGATCATCGGGCAGGGCCAGCAGGCCCCGAGCGGTCACATCCCCTTCACCCCGCGCGCCAAGAAGGTGCTCGAGCTGAGCCTGCGCGAGGCGCTGCAGCTCGGCCACAACTACATCGGTACCGAGCACATCCTGCTCGGCCTGATCCGCGAGGGCGAGGGCGTCGCCGCCCAGGTGCTGGTCAAGCTCGGGGCCGACCTCAACAAGGTTCGCCAGCAGGTCATCCAGCTGCTCAGCGGCTACCAGGGCAAGGAGCCGGCGGCAGCCGGCGGCGGCCCGGCCGAGGGCACGCCGTCGACATCGCTCGTGCTCGACCAGTTCGGCCGCAACCTCACCGCGGCAGCCCGCGAGGGCAAGCTCGACCCGGTCATCGGGCGCGAGAAGGAGATCGAGCGCGTGATGCAGGTGCTGTCGCGCCGCACCAAGAACAACCCGGTGCTGATCGGCGAGCCCGGCGTCGGCAAGACCGCCATCGTCGAAGGCCTCGCGCAGAACATCATCAAGGGCGAGGTGCCCGAGACGCTGAAGGACAAGCAGCTCTACACACTCGACCTCGGCGCACTCGTCGCCGGCAGCCGCTACCGCGGTGACTTCGAGGAGCGGCTGAAGAAGGTGCTCAAGGAGATCCGCACCCGCGGCGACATCATCCTGTTCA
>CAJAKT010000608.1 GCA_903940375.1 uncultured bacterium
AGCTGTCCTGGGGCGGAGTGAAGGTGATGCTGTAAGTGTTGTTCCCATCGAGCTGGGTGCTGCCGTCGTTGGAGTTCATCGTCGGGTAGACGCCGTCGAGCGGGACGTTGGCCGAGCCGCCGGCGAGCACCACGATCGCCCGCGTGAGGTAGCCGGCTCTCGTGTTGGCGTATGTGCCGATCATCTTGTTCAGATAGGACCAGTAGTTAGTCGCCGATTTGGCCGTGCCCGATGTCGCGGCCGTCTGAGCGATCTTCTCGCCGGCCTCGAATCCGCTCTTCAGGGCGGCGAGCTCAGCAGCCTTCCAGCCATCGGGGACGTCGAAGCCTGCGGCCGTCAGTCCGATCGGAGCGAACCTGTCCAGCGTCGCCTGCTGCGGGTAGGCCGGCATGTAGTACGTGTCGGTGGCGCCGTACTGAGGCAGGTACTGCGGTGGCAGGTCGGAAATCGGCGTTCCGGACATGCCGGTGGCTGCGGTGGGCAGCGGGCTGTACGCCAGCCCGTCGCCGACCTGAGTGAAGAAGTCCACGGCGTTCGTCGGTGCCGACTGCCACGCCTGCGCCTGCTTCGACTGCGCCGCGCTGGGAGTGACATTGTCGAAGCTTGCCGGGTAGACCGCTGCGTATCCGTTGGCGGCGAAGTCGCTCAGGCTGTTGAGCGCGAATGCGTCGACCACGTTCTGTCGGACGCTTGCCACCGAGGTCGACGCTGCCGCGGCGGTGAGCGAGTTCGCGCGGATCCGGATGAGCAGCCAGTTCAGTTGAGTGTCGGTGGCCAGTACCGGATACACCGTGCCGTTCAGCGTGACCGTCTTCATGTCGGCCAGCGGATCCGTCGGGCTGACAAGGACGTACGAGGTCGCCACGTTCGTCGGCGTGGTGCGGTTGCCGATACTGCCGATGCCATTGACGAATGCGTCCAGGTAGTTGGCCACGTAGTACTGACCGGTTGTCGGCGGAACGGTGAGCACCATGGGGGCACCGCCCGTGGTGTTGAAGTCGATGAAGGCGTTGATGTAGAGGACCGATGCATCCCCCGCATTGGTGGCGTTGTTGTTTCACGCCGCCTCGTTGTTCCCGTACTTCAGCGTGTTGACCGGAGCACTCACGAGCTCCTGATAATGGGAGAATCGGTAGACGAACTCCGGTGCCAGCCCCCAGATGTAGGCGTCTCGGGCAAGGTTGCGGATGCTCACGAGGTCGGGACGGTCGACTGCCTGCACCGCTGGTGCCTGCCCGATGGTGGCAAGAGCGATCCCCAGAGCCAGGATCCCGACCAGCCGACTGCGATTCCTCATCTGTTCCCATCCAACATTCGACATTCCCGGTGACACGCAGGAACCACGACGTAGGAGTTGGTTCTCTCCAGAATTGCGGCGGGCGACAGGCTAGCAGCGCGGTGAATCCGAACGCGGAGTGAAGAAGGAAGCCACAGGGCGCGCGACTGCTGGAGCTTGGCCGAATGTGGCCATTTCGGGCCTCATGACGCATGATGGAGGGGTGACCGTCTTCGATCGAAACCCCCGCCTGCGCTGGGCCGTCCCCGCAACCCTCGTCGCCCTGATCGTCGGGGGAACCCTCGTCGGATCGGTGGCCGCGTCCGCCGATTCCGGGCTGCCGCCCCTGACGGCGCAGGAACTGCTCGTGCAGGCGCAGGCGCCGAACGCCACCAGCGTGTCCGGCACCGTCGAGGCCACAGCTGACCTCGGCCTCCCAGAGCTGCCGATGAGCAGCAGCCGCGGTGCGAGTCCGACGGCGATGCTGAGCGGCACGAACACCGCGCGCGTCTGGAGCGATGGTGCAGGCGGCTCGCGCGTCGCCCTGCTTGCCGATGCGGATGAGTACGACATCGTGCGCAACGGCCAGGACGTCTGGGCATACTCGAACGCCGACCGGACGGTCGAGCACTACGTCCTGCCGGACCGCGACGCCCCGACCGACATCCCCGCGAACGTCTCACTTCCCAGCACTCCGCAGGAGGCTGCGACACAGGCTCTTGCCGCGATCGACAGCAGCACCGCAGTCACGACGTCCGGTGTGGACCGTGTCGCCGGTCGCGATGTCTACGAGCTGATCCTCACCCCGAAGTCATCCGACACGCTTGTTGCAAAGGTCGTCATCGCCATGGATGGCGAGACCTACGTCCCGCTGCGCGTGCAGGTCTACTCGACGCAGATGCAGGAGCCCGCATTCGAGATCGGCTTCACGTCCGTCGACTTCGGCGCCGTCGATCCAGCTCTCTTCGCCTTCACTCCCCCGGCCGGTGCGACCGTCACTGAGCATCCCGCAGGGTCGATGACGAAGCCGACCACTGATGCACCCAACGGGCCGAAGCCCACGGTCGTCGGCACCGGCTGGAGCAGCGTCGC
>CAJAKT010000609.1 GCA_903940375.1 uncultured bacterium
CGGAGTCGACGTCGATGCGATTGACGACGGTGCCGGCCACGAGTGACTCAAGTACCCACACGAGATGCGGCAGGTCGATGCGGTTCATCGTCGAGCAGTAGCAGACGGTGCGGTCGAGGTAGACGATCTCCTTGTCAGGATTGGCAAGGGCCAGTCGCTTGACGAGGTTGAGCTCGGTGCCGATCGCCCAGGCGGTGCCCGGTGCGGCCGCAGTGACGGTGGTGATGATCTTCTCCGTGGACCCGACCTCATCGGCCTTCTCGACGACCTCGTACGCGCACTCCGGGTGCACGATCACGTTGACACCGGGCACGCGCTCGCGGACCTCGTCAACGCAGTCCGGGGTGAAGCGTCCATGTACCGAGCAGTGGCCCTTCCACAGGATCATCCGTGCATCCTGCAGTTGCTGCTGGGTCAGTCCGCCGTTCGGCTTGTTCGGGTTGTAGACCACGCAGTCATCGAGCGACAGGCCGAGATCGCGCACCGCGGTGTTGCGGCCGAGGTGCTGATCGGGCAGGAACAGCACCTTCTCGCCCTGCTCGAATGCCCACGCGAGGCTGCGCTCGGCATTGCTCGAGGTGCACACGGCACCGCCGTGCCGACCCGTGAAGGCCTTGATGGCGGCGGTCGAGTTCATGTAGGTGATGGGCACCGTGACGTCGGCAACGCCGGCTGCCTCGAGCGCGGCCCAGCAGTCCTCGACCTGCGCGATGCCGGCCATGTCGGCCATGGAGCAGCCGGCGGCGAGATCGGGGAGGATCACCTGCTGGCTCGCTGAGGTGAGGATGTCGGCGCTCTCGGCCATGAAGTGCACCCCGGCGAAGACGATGAACTCCGCCTCCGGATGGGCGGCCGCCTGCTGGGCGAGCTTGAAGGAGTCACCGGTCACGTCGGCGAAGGCGATGACCTCGTCGCGCTGGTAGTGATGGCCCAGGACGAACACGCGGCTGCCGAGCGCGGCCTTGGCGATGCGGGCCCGTTAGACCAGGCTCGGGTCGGACGCGGCCGGCAGGTCGCCGGGGCAGTCGACGCCCTTCTCGCTGCCGGCATCGGACTGGTGCCCGAGCAGGAGGAGCGCGAGCGGCGTCGGCTGGGGCGCATCGAACGTGTTACCCATGGCGAAAGTGTGTCACGCGCCCCTACTCGCGCTTCCCGAGGACATGTGAGAGCGTTGGGAATACATCGGACCCGGTTCGGGTTCCCCGAGACAACCGAAGCCACCCCCGTGGATGCCTATTCCCGGGAGTACCGAAAGGGACCGCATCATGTCGGCAGACACCACGACCACCGAAGCCCCCGTTACCGACGGCATCCAGCTGACCGAGGTCGCTGCGTCGAAGGTCAAGTCGCTGCTCGAGTCCGAGGGTCGCGATGACCTCGCCCTGCGCGTTGCCGTCCAGCCCGGTGGCTGCTCCGGTCTGCGTTATCAGCTCTTCTTCGATGACCGCAGCCTCGACGGTGACGTCGTGCATGACTTCGGCGGCGTCGGCGTGGTCACCGACCGGATGAGCACTCCGTACCTCAGCGGTGCCACCATCGACTTCGTCGACACGATCGAGAAGCAGGGCTTCACGATCGACAACCCGAACGCCACGGGTTCGTGCGCATGTGGGGACTCCTTCCACTAAGGCAGCTGTCCTCCCCGTCGAGCGGCGGGTTGTGGGCCTCCGGGATGCATCCCAGACCCCCACAGCCCGCCGCTCAACGTGTGTGAGGGGGATTGCCGGTAGGGTCACGCCCCGTGGCTGTCCTCATAACCGGGTCCATCGCGACCGATCACCTGATGACCTTCCCGGGTCGGTTCTCCGACTCGCTCGTTGCCGACAAGCTGGACAAGATCTCGTTGTCCTTCCTGGTCGACGAACTCGAGGTCCGTCGGGGTGGCGTCGCTCCCAATATCGCGTTCGGCATGGGCTGCCTGGGCCTGCGCCCGGTGCTCGTCGGAGCGGTCGGTCCCGACTTCGCCGACTACGAGTCCTGGCTGCAGCGGCACAACGTCGACACGAGCGGAGTCCGCGTCTCCGAGTCGCGGCACACCGCTCGATTCGTCTGCACGACGGATGCGGAGCAGAACCAGATCGCGTCCTTCTACCCGGGCGCGATGTCCGAGGCGCGGAACATCGAGTTGCGTCCGGTCGTCGACCGCGTCGGCAAGGCCGACGTCGTGCTGATCGGGGCGAACGACCCCGAGGCGATGCTGCGCCATACGGAGGAGTGCCGGTTCCGCGGCTACCCGTTCGCGGCTGATCCGTCGCAGCAGCTCGCACGCATGGACGGCGAGGAGATCAAGCCGCTCATCGAGGGCGCGACCTTCCTGTTCACGAACGAGTACGAAGCCGCGCTGATCGAGCAGAAGACCGGCTGGTCGGCCAACGACATCGCGTCGATGGTCGAAACGCGCGTGACGACCCTGGGGCCGGATGGCGCACGCGTCGAGCGTCGCGGTGACGGGCAGGTGCACGTCACGGTCGCGGAGGAGGATCGCCGGGCGGATCCCACCGGTGTCGGCGATGCCTTCCGGGCCGGCTTCCTGTCAGGGCAGGCCTGGGGGCTCAGCGATGAGCGTTCGGCTCAGTTGGGCGCGCTGCTTGCCACCTACGTGATCGAGACGATCGGCACGCAGGAGTACGAGCTCGCGCGGACGCACTTCCTCGAGCGCATGGCCCGCACGTACGGCGACGATGCAGCGGCCGACGTCGAGCCGCACATCTCCTGCCCGCGTCCGTGATCTCGTCTACCGGCCATGGCGGTTCTGCCCGATCCCTGCCGGTGGGACCTGCCTGACCTCGAGGCCGCGCTGCCGGGCGAGGACGTGGTCGCGATCGGGGCCGATCTCGACGTATCAACGGTCTTCGAGGCGTACTGCCGCGGCATGTTCCCGATGCACCTCCAGACAGGTGAGCTTGCCTGGTGGTCGCCTGATCCGCGGGGCGTCCTTCCGCTCGACCAGTTGCGGGTGACCCGATCCCTGCGCCAGTCGATGAAATCGTTCACCTTCACGGTCGACCGTGACTTCGCCGGCGTCATGCGCGAGTGCGCGGACGAGCGCCGGGACTCCGGTTGGATCACGGCCGAGTTCATCGACACGTACACCCGGCTGCACCAGATGGGCTGGGCGCACTCTGTCGAGGTGTGGCGCGACGATGACCTCGTCGGCGGGCTCTACGGCATCGAGATCGGTGGCCTCTTCGCCGGCGAGTCGATGTTCCACCGCGTGACGGATGCGTCCAAGGCGGCACTCGTCGTGCTGGTTGATCGCCTGCGCGCTGGTGGGGGAGACCGCGTGCTCGACGTGCAGTGGTGCACCGCGCACCTCGCGTCGCTGGGCGCCGTCGAGCTCCCGCGCACGGAGTACTTGGCGCGGCTGGGTGCCGCACTGCCGCTGTCCCCGTGCCTCGCGCCCAGGACAAACCTCGCGCCCAGGACAAGCCTCTCGGCCGGGACAAACGGGTAAGGACGGCCTCGACGAGGGCCGTCTTTACCCGTTTCTCCCGGAATCCGGGACAAACGGGTAAAGACGGGGGCGGTGGGGGTCGCTATTGAGTGTTTGTCCCGGTCAGGCTCCCGGTCAGGCTCCCGGTCTGTCCCGGTCAGGTACCTGAGCGGGCCGCCTGCAGCGCGGCCGGGAGGGCCGTGAGGAAGGCACCAACCGTGGCGTCGGTGACCCCGTAGGGCAGGGAG
>CAJAKT010000610.1 GCA_903940375.1 uncultured bacterium
ACCATCCCGCCCCCGGATCAGCGGAGGTCGTACAACTGATGTCGACCGACAACGTCACCTATTCGAGCGCCGATGCGCAGCCCGATGACGCAGGCGATGCCTACTCAGGCTCGTACGAGACCACCGAGGGCCGCGTCTACAACGTCGGCGGCGGCGACTGGGACACCGTCGCGGGTGCGGCAGAGGGCACCAAGGACCGCATCGTGGTCAACATGGGCCCGCAGCACCCGTCCACACACGGTGTTCTGCGGCTGATCCTCGAGCTCGACGGCGAGACCGTCACTGAGGCGCGGGCCGGGATCGGCTACCTGCACACGGGCATCGAGAAGAACATGGAGTTCCGCTCCTGGGTTCAGGGCGTCACCTTCGTGACCCGCATGGACTACCTCACGCCGATGTTCAATGAGACGGCCTACTGCCTCGGCATCGAGAAGGCCCTCGACGTCACCGAGCAGATCCCCGAGCGCGCGAGCGTCATCCGCGTGATGATGATGGAGCTCAACCGCATCTCGTCTCACCTGGTCGCGCTTGCTACCGGCGGTATGGAGCTCGGCGCACTCACGGCGATGGAGTTCGGCTTCCGTGAGCGTGAGCTGGTGCTCGATATCTTCGAGATGGTCTCGGGCCTGCGCATGAACAGCGCCTATATCCGTCCCGGTGGCGTATCGCAGGATCTGCCCGAGGACGGCGTCCAGAAGATCCGCGACACCATTCCGTTGCTACGTCGCCGCCTCAAGGACACCGCTGACCTGCTGGTCGGTAACTCGATCTGGATGGGTCGAACCGTCGGCGTCGGCTACCTCGACCTCACGGGCTGCATGGCGCTCGGCATCACCGGCCCGGTCCTGCGGGCCACCGGTCTTCCGCACGACCTGCGCAAGAGCCAGCCGTACTGCGGCTACGAGAACTACGAGTTTGACGTCTGCACCGAGACCACCAGCGACGTATACGGGCGATTCCTGATTCGTATCAACGAGATGGAGCAGTCCCTGCGCATCGTCGAGCAGTGCCTTGACCGCATCAAGCCGGGCCCGGTCATGATCGCCGACAAGAAGATCGCGTGGCCCGCCAAGCTGTCGATCGGCAGTGACGGTCAGGGCAACTCCCCTGAGCACATCAAGGAGATCATGTCCGAGTCGATGGAGGCACTTATCCATCACTTCAAGCTGGTCACCGAGGGCTTCCGGGTCCCGGCGGGCCAGGTCTACACGGCCATCGAGTCGCCGAAGGGCGAGCTCGGCTGCCACATCGTGAGTTCGGGCGGCACGCGTCCCTACCGCGTGCACTTCCGCGACCCGTCGTTCACCAACCTGCAGTCGGTGGCCGCCATGTGTGAGGGAAGCATGATCTCCGACGTCATCGCCGCGGTCGCAAGCATTGACCCGGTGATGGGCGGCGTGGACCGCTAGGCGAGCAGAGAGCGAAGAGAAGAACAGACATGGCTATCAGCGACAGCACGCGAGAGCAGCTGCAGCAGCTTGCGGCGCGTTACCCGCGCCCGCGATCGGCACTCATGCCGATGCTGCACCTCATGCAGAGTCTCGAAGGCGAGGTGACGCCCGACGGCATCGCCGCGTGCGCCGATGTCGTCGGCGTGAGTGCTGCCGAGGCGACAGCCGTGGCGTCCTTCTACACGATGTACAAGCGCCGTCCCGTGGGTGAGCACCACATCGGTGTGTGCGTCAACACCGGCTGCGGGCTCCTCGGCGGCGATGCCGTGTACGAGGCGCTCTGCGAGCGACTCGGTGTCGGCCATGATGCCGCGACTGAAGACGGCAAGTTCTGGCTCGAGCGCATCGAGTGCCAGGCCGCATGCACGCACGCCCCTGTCATGACGGTCGACTGGGAGTACATGGATGATGTGACCCCGACATCGGCCGTCGAGATCGTCGATCGGCTCGCGCGTGGTGAGCGGGTCGAGTCCACCCGTGGCCCGGCTATCCGTGACTTCCGCGCCACGGAGCACTCGCTGGCCTTCCCCGAGGACGGCCTCGCTGCAGAGGGCACACCCGTCGACGCCAAGATGCTCGCTGGCCTGACCGTGGCCCGCGAGCGCGGCATGTCGGCGCCCGGGATCCCCGCGCCGGCCTCGACCGATGACGGACAGGAGGGCTGAGCGATGTCGTTGACCCCGGTCATCACTGAGCACTGGGACGACCCTGAGCTCTTCTCCCTCGCGGGCTATCAGCGCTACGGCGGCTATCGCGCCCTCGCGTCTGCGCTCAAGCAGGACCCTGATGCCCTGATCGGGCTGATCAAGGACTCCGGACTGCGCGGTCGTGGCGGTGCGGGCTTCCCCACCGGCCTCAAGTGGAGCTTCGTCCCGCAGGACGGCAAGCCCCACTACCTGGTGGTCAATGCTGACGAGTCCGAGCCGGGTGCCTGCAAGGACATCCCGATCATGCTGGCCAACCCGCATGCGCTCGTCGAGGGCGTCATCATCACCTCTTACGCGATCCGCGCCAAGCACGCGTTCATCTACATTCGCGGAGAGGTGCCCGAGGCGATTCGCCGCGTCGCCAACGCCGTGCGTGAGGCGCGCGAAGCCGGACTCATCGGCACCAACATCCAGGGCAGCGGGTTCGACCTCGACGTCGTCGTGCACGCTGGTGCAGGCGCCTACATCTGCGGTGAGGAGACGGCACTCCTCGACTCCCTCGAGGGCTTCCGCGGGCAGCCGCGTCTCAAGCCGCCGTTCCCCGCCGTGGCTGGGCTTTACGCGTCACCGACCGTCATCAACAATGTCGAGACGATCTGCAACATCCCCTACATCGTGGATCGCGGTGTCGACTGGTTCCGTCAGTTCGGCACCGAGAAGTCCCCGGGCTTCAAGGTTTTCGCAGTCTCGGGCCATGTCGTGCGGCCGGGTATCTACGAGGCTCCCCTCGGCATCACGATGCGCGAACTACTCGACTACGCGGGCGGCGTGCGCAATGGCGGCTCGGTGAAGTTCTGGCTGCCCGGTGGGTCGTCCGTCCCGATGCTGACGGCCGATCACCTCGACATCCCGATGACCTATGAGGACATGGCCGCCGCGGGCACCATGCTCGGCACCGGTACGCCGATGGTCTTCGACCAGACCATGAGCGTCGTCAAGGCCGTCACCCGCTGGCTCGAGTTCTACAAGCACGAGTCCTGCGGCAAATGCACCCCATGTCGCGAGGGCACGTACTGGATCACGGGCACCCTCGAGCGCTTCGAGCATGGGCACGGCACGGAGGCCGAGGTCGACACGCTGGTCGAGTTGTGCGGGCAGATCGCCGGGCGTTCCTTCTGCGCTTTGGGTGATGCTGCCGCGACGCCGTATCCGGCGGCGCTTAAGTACTTCCGCGACGAGTTCGTCGCGGCCACCACCACGTCCGCCGACGAGCAGTTCGACCCGGCGGCTGCCTACGTGTTTGCGGGAGCGGTTGCGCGATGACGATCACGAACAATCCCGGTACGGACGTGGAAGTTGCCGTTGACATGATCAATGTCGTCATCGACGGGGTGGAGATGGCGGTGCCCAAGGGCACTCTGGTCATCCGTGCGGCCGAGCAGCTCGGGATCGAGATCCCCCGGTTCTGCGATCACCCGCTCCTTGACCCGGTCGCGGCCTGCCGCGCCTGCCTGATCGAGATCGACGGAATGCCCAAGCCGCAGCCCGCGTGCGCGCAGGTGCTCGGCGAGGGAATGCAGGTGCACACGCAGCAGTCGTCAGAGGTTGCCCGGCTGGCGCAGGAGGGGGTCATGGAGTTCCTGCTCCTGAACCACCCGCTCGACTGCCCCGTCTGCGACAAGGGTGGCGAGTGCCCCCTGCAGAACCAGGCGATGTCCATCGGCCGACCGGAGAGCCGTTTCGTCGGCGAGAAGCGTGAGTTCGAGAAGCCGATCAACGTGAGCGCGCAGGTGCTCCTCGACCGCGAGCGCTGCGTGTCCTGTGCGCGCTGCACGCGCTTCGCTGAGCAGATCGCGGGCGACCCGATGATCGAGCTCCTCGAGCGGGGTGCCAAGCAGCAGGTGGGCACGGCGGCCGACGAGCCGTTCGACTCGTACTTCTCCGGCAACACCGTGCAGATCTGCCCGGTCGGTGCGCTGACGAGTGCGTCATACCGCTTCCGCTCACGTCCGTTCGATCTGGTCTCCGTCCCGACCACGTGCGAGCACTGCGCTTCAGGTTGCTCGCTGCGCACCGACTATCGCCGCGGCGTCGTGACTCGTCGACTGGCGTGGGACGACACGAATGTCAACGAGGAGTGGAACTGCGACAAGGGTCGCTTTGCCTTCCGGTATCAGACACAGGGCCGTGTCGAGTCTCCGCTGATCCGCGAGGACGGCGAACTGCGGGTGGCGTCCTGGTCCGAGGCGATCGAAGTGGCGGCGCGTGGTCTCGCAGAGGCCGCTGGCCGCGTCGGTGTCCTCGTCGGTGGGCGCAGCACCATGGAAGATGCCTACGCCTACGCGCGCTTCGCGCGCACGGTGCTCGGTACCGACAGCATCGACTTCCGCGTGCGTGCGACCTCAGCTGAGGAGACAGCGTTCCTCGCATCCACGGTCGCAGGATCGCCGGTGCATGTCTCGTACGACGATCTCGAGACCGCGCCTGTCGTCCTGCTGGTCGCGTTCGAGCCGGAGGACGAGTCACCGATCGTCTTCCTGCGACTTCGCAAGGCCGCCAGGTCTGGGACGCGGGTCGTTTCGGTGGGCGCGGTTGCGACCAAGGGCCTGAAGAAGATGTCGGGCAGCCTTCATGCATCGCGTCCGGGTGCAGAGGCCGACGCCCTGCGGAGCCTCGATGACCAGACGCGCGCGCTGCTCGCGCAGCCGGGCGCCGTGATCATGGTCGGCGAGCGCATTGCCGGATCCGCCGGAGCGGCATCCGCTGCGGTAGCACTCGCGCGCGAGACGGGAGCCGCGCTGGCGTGGGTCCCGCGTCGCGCAGGGGAGCGGGGAGCACTTGATGCGGGTGCGCTGGCCGGGCTGCTGCCCGGTGGACGCCCGCTCACCGATGTCGCGGCCCGCTCAGAGGTAGCTGCGGCATGGGGCGTCGACACCGCGCAACTGCCTGCTTCTGCCGGACTGTCGGGACTCGAACTGCTGGAGGCCGCCAAGCGTGGTGACCTCACCGCACTGCTCGTCGGTGGTGTCGAGCTTGCTGACTTTGCTGATCCGGCACTCGCGTCAGCCGCCGTCGAGGCCGCGGGCTTCGTGGTGTCGCTGGAGAACCACCACTCGGCGGTCACGGCGCTGGCAGATGTGGTCCTGCCCGTCGGCGTCGTCACCGAGAAGGCCGGCACCTTCCTCGACTGGGAAGGACGTCCGCGGCCCTTCGGTCAGGTGTTCCGCGATGCCCTGACCTCGTCCGATGCTCGAGTGCTGTCGATGATCGCGACCGCGCTGGATGTCGACATGCCCGCTGACATCACGTCGCTGCGACTCGAACTCGGCCGACTCGGCCCGTGGTCCGGCGCACGTGTGGCCGGGCCTGAAGGCGGCAGCGGGGCAGGTGCATCCGGCGTTGTCCTTGCCTCGTGGCGTCAGCTGCTGGATTCCGGTGTGATGCAGGAGGGTGAGCCGCACCTGGCTGCCACGGCACGACCGACGGTGGCGCTGGTGTCTGCCGCCACAGCTGCCGGACTCGGCGACTTCGTCACGATCACCGGTCCGCTGGGGTCGGTGACCCTTCCGGTCGCGGTCGGCGACGTGCTCGATGACGTGGTCTGGGTGCCGATGAACTCACCGGGCTGCCATATCCATGCCGACCTCGGCGTCGTCCCCGGGGCCTCGGTTCAGATCAGCGCGGGAGGTGCGGCATGACCGGCTCGCAGTTCGGACTCTTCGGCACCGATCCGTGGTGGCTGGTCATCCTTAAGGTGCTCGCCATCTTCGTCATGCTCGTGCTGCTCACTCTCTTCACCATCTGGTGGGAGCGGCGCGTGGTCTCACGTATGCAGCACCGGATCGGCCCCAACCGCGTGGGCCCGCAGGGTCTGCTGCAGTCCCTCATGGACGGCATCAAGCTGGCGCTGAAGGAGGAGATCATTCCGAAGGCCGCACATCGCGCGGTCTACTGGCTGGCTCCGGTCATCTCCGCGACGATGGCCTTCCTCGCCTTCGCCGTGATCCCCTTCGGGCCGACCGTGTCGATCTTCGGTGTCGAGACACCGCTCCAGCTCACCGACTTCCCGGTGTCGGTGCTCTACGTGCTCGCGATCGCATCGATCGGCATCTACGGAATCGTTCTCGGCGGCTGGTCGTCCGGATCGACGTATCCGCTGCTCGGTGGGCTTCGGTCGAGCGCACAGATGATCTCCTACGAGATCGCTATGGGGTTGTCCTTCGTGGCGGTGTTCCTCTACGCCGGATCGATGTCAACGTCGCAGATCGTCGCTGCACAGCAGCCGATCTGGTTCGCCGTCATCCTGCTGCCGTCGTTCATCATCTACTGCACGGCCATGGTCGGCGAGACCAACCGCGCCCCATTCGACCTGCCCGAGGCCGAGGGCGAACTCGTGGGCGGCTTCCACACCGAGTACTCGTCGCTGAAGTTCGCGCTGTTCTTCCTGGCCGAGTACATCAACATGGTCACGGTTTCCGCCATGGCGACCACGTTGTTCCTCGGCGGCTGGATGGCCCCGTGGCCGCTATCCCTGTGGGAGGGCGCCAACCAGGGCTGGTGGCCGATCCTGTGGTGGCTCATCAAGGTGCAGATCTTCATCTTCGTCTTCATCTGGCTGCGCGGAACCCTGCCGCGCATGCGCTACGACCAGTTCATGAAGTTCGGCTGGAAGGTCCTCATCCCGGTCTCCATCGCCTGGATCATGATCGTCTCGGTGGCGCGCGTGCTTCGCAATGAGGTGTCGGTGACCACCACCGACATCCTCATCGGCGGTGCGATCGTCATCGTCGTTCTCCTCGTGGGTTCCTGGCTCTTCCAGATCCGTCAGGATCGGCGCGAGGAGGCCGAGGCGCTGGCGGAGGCCGAGGCGCTGTCCGCCGAGTTCGATCCCATGGCCGGTGGCTTCCCTGTGCCGCCCATGCCCGGGCAGCAGTTCACCTACACCTCGCGTCGTTCGTTGGCGCAGGGCACCACGATCGTCCAGGAGCCGGCCCCGGCCGGCCTCGAGGCATCGTCGGACGACTCGAGCGCGGAGGACAGCAATGGCTGAGACACCCCAGGTCATCCGGGGGTTCGGGGTCACCTTCCTGACGATGTTCAAGAAGGTCGTCACCGAGCAGTACCCGGAGCAGAAGGTCCCGACCAAGCCCCGCTTCCACGGGCGTCACCAGCTCAACCGCTGGGCCGATGGGCTGGAGAAGTGCGTCGGCTGCGAACTGTGCGCGTGGGCATGTCCTGCCGATGCGATCTTCGTCGAGGGTGCCGACAACAGCGAGCAGGAGCGGTTCTCTCCGGGCGAGCGCTACGGCCGCGTCTACCAGATCAACTACCTGCGCTGCATCTTCTGCGGCCTGTGCATCGAGGCCTGCCCGACCCGTGCGCTCACGATGACCAATGAGTACGAGTTGGCAAGCGACAGCCGCACCAAGCTGATCTACGAGAAGAAGGACCTGCTTGCCCCGCTGATGCCGGGCATGGTGGCTCCGCCGCACGAGATGGTGCCCGGCACCACCGAGCGCGACTACTACGCGAACACCGTCAAGGGAGCCTCGCCCGAGCAGGTCACCCAGGCGACTGCCGAGGAGGTGGCGTCATGACCGACGTTGCGACCGACGTCAACACGGGCGAGCTCGTGGTCTTCTGGGTGTGCGCCATCTTCGCGGTGGTCGGAGCACTCGGCATGGTGCTGTCCCGCAAGGCCGTGCACAGTGCGCTGTGGATCGCGCTGACAATGATCAACCTGGCGATCCTCTACATCGCCAACTCGGCTCCATTCCTCGGAATGGTCCAGATCATTGTCTACACGGGTGCCGTGATGATGCTGTTCCTCTTCGTCATCATGGTCGTCGGCGTCGATGCATCCGACTCCCTCATCGAGACGATCAAGGGGCAGCGGGTGGCGTCGATCCTGCTGAGCCTTGGCCTGGCGATCCTGCTCATCTGGGGCGTCGGCAATGGCCTGGTCGAGTCGCAGAGCGTGGGCCTCGAAGCTGCCAACGAAATCGATGGCGGGAATGTGCAGGGCATCGCGAACCTGATCTTCACGAAATACCTGCTGGCCTTCGAGCTGACCTCTGCCCTACTCATCACCGCAGCTATGGGTGCCATGGTGCTGGCGCACCGCGACCGCTGGCAGGACAACCCGCACCAGCGCGAACTGTCGATTGCCCGATTCAAGGACGGCGGACATCCGGGCAACCTGCCGAACCCCGGGGTCTACGCGCGTCACAACGCGGTCGACACCCCTGCACTGCTGCCCGATGGCGGCACAAGCGACCTCAGTGTGCCGCGGGCCGTTCAGGCACGGGGCGACGAACGGCCCCTCGACCGGGTCGACATCGCCCAGGTGCACGAGATCACGGAGGGGAAGAGCGAATGAACCCGTCCAACTACGTCATCCTGTCGGCGGTGCTCTTCAGCATCGGCGCGGTCGGCGTGCTCGTGCGACGCAATGCGATTGTCGTGTTCATGTCGGTCGAGCTGATGCTCAACGCGGCAAACCTGGCCTTCGTTGCCTTCGCCCGCATGAACGGCAATCTCGACGGACAGGTAGTCGCGTTCTTCGTGATGGTCGTGGCTGCCGCCGAAGTAGTCGTCGGCCTGGCCATCATCGTGACGATCTTCCGGACGAGGCGGTCCGCGTCGATCGACGAACCCAATCTGCTCAAGTTCTGAACGCCACCACGGACTCTCAAGAACCGACGAAGGATAGGACCGAATCGTGACAGAGCTCATGCCCGCCGAGGGGGTGTTCTCCCTCATGTGGCTGCTCATCGCCCTGCCGCTTGCCGGCGCGGCCGTCCTGCTGTTCGGCGGTCGACGCACGAACACATGGGGTCCGTACCTCGCGATCCTGACGGTCGGCTCATCGGCCGTCATCGGCATCCTGATGCTCCTGGGGATGATGCAGAACTCTCCCGAGCAGCGCTCCATCGGCCAGACGCTCTTCACCTGGGTGTTCGTAGGCGACTTCTCCGCCGATATGGCCTTCCAGCTCGATCAGCTGTCGATCGTGTTCGTGCTCCTGATAACCGTCGTAGGAACCCTGATCCACATCTACTCGCTGGGCTACATGGCCCACGATCACGACAAGCGCAAGTTCTTCGGCTACCTCAATCTCTTCGTCGCGGCCATGCTGCTCCTGGTGCTGGCCAACAACTACCTGCTCCTTTACGTGGGCTGGGAGGGCGTCGGACTCGCCAGCTACCTGCTCATCAGCTTCTGGCAGATCAAGCCGAGTGCGGCAGCGGCGGGCAAGAAGGCCTTCATCATCAACCGCGTGGGCGACGTCGGCCTCAGCCTGGCGATCATGCTCATGTTCGTCACGTTCGGCTCGGTCGGCTTCCAGGACGTGTTCGGAGTAGCCGGTCAGGCCAGTGAGGGCACGCTTACGGCGATTGGCCTGCTCCTGCTGCTGGCGGCCTGCGGCAAGTCGGCGCAGTTCCCGCTCCAGGCCTGGCTGCTCGACGCGATGGAGGGCCCGACCCCGGTCTCGGCCCTCATCCACGCGGCCACCATGGTCACCGCGGGCGTCTACCTCATCGTGCGCAGCAACGTCATCTTCACGGCGGCTGAGTGGGCAGCCATCGCGGTGATCGTGGTCGGCATGATCACGATCTGGATGGGCGCGATCATCGGGTCGGCGAAGGACGACATCAAGAAGTCGCTGGCGGGCTCGACGATGAGCCAGATCGGCTACATGATCATGGCCGCCGGACTGGGTCCGATCGGCTACGTCTTCGCGATCTTCCACCTGCTCATGCACGGCGTGTTCAAGGCCGGCCTGTTCCTGGGCGCCGGCTCCGTCATGCATGGCATGAACGACAACGTCAACATGCGGCGTTACGGCGCTCTCCGGCCCCTCATGCTGATCACGTCGACCACCTTCATCATCTGCTACCTGGCCATCATCGGCATTCCGCCGTTCGATGGCTTCTTCTCGAAGGACGACATCATCCATGCGTCCTTCGAGCGCAGTCCGATCATCGGCGTCCTCGCGATGCTGGCGGCTGGACTCACGGGCTTCTACATGACCCGGATGGTTGCGATGACCTTCTTCGGCAAGGCGCGCTGGGAGGACGATGTCCACCCGCACGAGTCGCCCAAGGTCATGACGATCCCGTTGATCATCCTCGCCATCGGCGCGACCTTCGGCGGCCTGTCACTCGTCTACTGGGGGAACATCGAGACATGGCTCGAACCGGTCACGGGCATCGAGACGATTGAACTCGCGGTGCCGGCATGGGTGTTCGAGCTGACCACCCTCGTGCTCGTGATCATCGGTGCGGTCATCGGCTGGATGACGTACGCCCGACGCGAGGTTCCCGTCGAGGCACCGCGCGGCTCGTGGCTCACGCGGGCCGCTCGCAAGGATCTTTACGGCGACGCTGTCAATGACGTTCTGGTCGTGCAGCCCACGTTCTACGCCTCCCGTTGGCTGGTCTGGTTCGACAACAAGGGTGTCGACGGCTTCGTGAACGGCAGCGCCGCCTTCATCGGGGGTCTGTCGGGTCGCATGCGCCGTTACCAGACCGGTTTCGTCCGCTCCTACGCGTTGTCGATGGTGGGTGGCGCCGTCTTGGTCGTCCTCGCCCTGGTTCTGGTGAGGGCGTCGTGACTACCTTTCCCTGGCTGACCACTCTGATGGTGGTGCCGCTCGTCGGCAGCATCGTGGTGGCTCTCCTCCCGAAGGCCCGCACACTGCTGGCCAAGCAGATCGCACTCGTGGTGTCCGTGGCCACGCTCGTGCTCACTGTGCTCATGGCCCTGCAGTTCGTCGGTGACTCCGTCGAGCCCTTCCAGTTCGTCGAGTCGCACCCGTGGATTCCCGCGTTCGGCATCTCCTACTCAGTGGGTGTCGACGGCATTGGCCTTGTCCTGGTTGCGCTTGCGGCGACGCTCGTGCCCATCGTCGTGCTCGCCGGGTGGAATGACGTCGACGACAGCCGCGGTTCCGTCAAGGGCTACTTCGCTCTCATCCTCGTGCTCGAGACCCTCATGATCGGTGTCTTCTCGGCTACCGACGTCTTCCTGTTCTACGTCTTCTTCGAGGTCATGCTGATCCCCGTCTACTTCATGATCGGGCGATACGGCGGCCCGCAGCGCTCTTACGCTGCTGTGAAGTTCCTGCTGTACAGCCTCGTCGGCGGCCTGTTCATGCTGGCCTCGCTGATCGGTCTGTACGTCGTGTCCGCGCAGATGACGGGTACGGGCACGTTCGACTTCCTGACGCTGGCCGGACTCGATATCGATGAGGGTGTTCAGAAGATGCTGTTCCTGGGCTTCTTCTTCGCCTTCGCGGTGAAGGCCCCGCTGTGGCCCTTCCATACCTGGCTGCCAGATGCTGCAGCCGAGTCGAAAGCCGGCACCTCGGTGCTGCTCCTGGGCGTGCTCGACAAGGTCGGCACGTTCGGCATGATCCGCTACTGCCTGCCGATCTTCCCGGCCGCATCGAACTTCTACGCACCGGTTGTCATCGGCATGGCGCTGATCGGCATCTTCTACGGAGCTTTCGTCGCGCTCAGCCAGAACGACATGAAGCGACTGTTCGCCTACTCCTCGATGTCGCACTTCGGCTTCATCACCCTGGGCATCTTCGTCTTCACCTCGGTGGGGCAGAGCGGGTCGGTGGTCTACATGGTCGCCCACGGCCTGTCGACGGCCGCACTGTTCCTGACGGCTGGCTTCCTGATGTCGCGCTACCACGGGTCCAGCCAGATCTCCGACTACGCAGGCGTCAACAAGACCGCCCCGGTCCTTGCCGGCTTCTTCATGATCGCCGCGCTGTCCTCACTCGCGCTGCCGGGCATGATCTCGTTCGTCGGCGAGTTCCTCGTCCTGCTGGGCGCTTTCGAGCGCTACATGTGGGTTGGCGCGCTCGCGACCCTCGGCATCGTCATCACGGCGGCCTATGTCCTGCGGCTCTACCAGCGTTCGATGACCGGACCGCTCAAGCCTGAGCTCGAGGGCATGCCCGATCTTGGCGGCCGCGAGATCACGGCGCTGGTGCCCATCGCCGCCCTGACGATCGTGCTCGGTCTGTTCCCAGCACCTCTGCTCAACGTCATCAACCCGGCGGTTGATCGGGTCATGACGAGCATCGGAGCCACCGACCCCGCGCCCACCCTGACCGGTGCAGCACTCGAGCAACCCAACCTTCCCGCGGAAGGAACTGAGCAGTGAGCGCCCTGGTAACCGCGGTCGCCTCCGAGACGGAGACGCTGTTCACCGCACCCGGCATCAACTACTACGCGATCGCCCCGATTCTGATCATCTTCGGCGCGGCCGTCGTGTCGGTTCTGGTCGAGGCCTTCGTGCCTCGGAGAGCGCGTCGCACGGTTCAGCTGGTCCTCGTCATCGGATCGGTGCTCGCGGCGCTCGGCGTCGTCATCGACCTGCGCGGTACCCGCCTCATCACGGGCGAGGGCGCCCTGGCGATCGATGGCCCGACCCTCATCATGCAGGGCACGCTGTTGATCATCGCCCTGCTCGCCGCCTTCCTCATGGCCGAGCGGTCGATTGACCCGCTGGGTGATGCATTCGCACCGCGGGCCTCAGCGCTCCCCGGATCAGAGGACGAGCAGGAGTTCACGAAGCGGGGCTACCTGCAGACGGAGATCTGGCCGTTCTTCCTCCTTGCCCTGACGGGCATGCTGGCCTTCCCGGCCGCCAACGACCTGCTGATGATGTTCGTGGCGCTCGAGGTCATGTCGCTGCCCCTGTACCTGCTCGCAGGTATGGCACGTCGCCGACGCCTGCTGTCGCAGGAAGCGGCGCTCAAGTACTTCGTGCTCGGCGCGTTCTCGTCAGCGTTCTTCCTCTACGGCGCGGCCATGCTCTACGGGTTCAGTGGGTCGGTCTCGCTCGTGGCGATTGCCGACACCCTGACGGCCAAGCCGAGTGAGGCATCGCTCGTGGTCATCGGCATGGCCCTGCTGCTCGTCGGCCTGCTCTTCAAGGTGGCGGCCGTTCCGTTCCATCAGTGGACACCCGATGTCTACCAGGGCGCTCCGACCCCCATCACCGGCTTCATGGCGGCCACGGTCAAGATCGCGGCCTTTGGCGCGCTGCTGCGTGTCCTGTACGTCGGACTCGGCGGAATGCGCTGGGACTGGGAGCCGATGCTGTGGATCATCGCCATCCTGACGATGCTGGTCGGCTCGATCATCGCGATCACCCAGACCGACATCAAGCGGATGCTGGCGTACTCATCGATTGCGCAGGCCGGCTTCATCCTCATCGGTGTCCTGGCCGTCTCGCCCGCGGGCCTGGCGAGCGCGCTGTTCTACCTCATCGCCTACGCCTTCACGACGATTGGTGCGTTCGCCGTCATCTCGATGGTGCGCGACGCATCCGGCGAAGCGACCCATCTGTCGAAGTGGGCGGGCCTCAGTAAGAAGTCTCCGCTCGTGGCAGCGATCTTCTCGCTGTTCATGCTGGCTCTGGCGGGCATTCCTCTGACCAGCGGATTCGTCGGGAAGTTCGGCGTCTTCACGGCCGCTATCGCCAGCGGAGCAACGTGGCTGGTGATCGTGGGTGTCATCGCAAGCATCATCGCGGCGTTCTTCTATGTTCGCGTGATCGTGATCATGTACTTCTCCGACCCGACCCCGGACACCGCGTCAGTCGTGGTGCCGTCCGCCTTCACCACCATCGCCCTCGCGGCTGCCGCGACGGTGACCATCGTGCTCGGGATCGTTCCGCAGCCGGTGATCGAACTGGTGAATCAGGCGGGCGTGTTCATCAGGTAGTACGTTGCCGAGATGACCGACGCGCTGCTGGGACTCCCGCTGCCGGACGCCGAGCTGGAGACCAGCCTGGCGTCCGAACTGGCGCGGGTCGAGGTTGGCCTCCGGGAGGCCGTCGCGAGTGATGATCCGTTCATCGCCGTTGCATCGCGCTATCTCGTCGAAGCGGGTGGCAAGAGGTTCCGACCGCTCCTGGTGCTGCTTGCTGCGCAGTTCGGTGACCCTGACGCCTGGGGTGTCGTACCGGCCGGAGTGGTGGTCGAACTGACCCATCTTGCAACGCTGTACCACGACGACGTGATGGACGAGGCTGACCTGCGGCGTGGTGAGCCGTCGGCGAATGCGCGGTGGGACAACACCATTGCCATCCTGACCGGTGACTTCCTGTTCGCGCGTTCGTCACGCATCCTGGCGGATCTCGGTCCGGAGGCAGTCCGTATCCAGGCGCTCACGTTCGAGCGGCTGTGCACGGGCCAGATCCGCGAGACCGTCGGACCACGCGACGGCCAGGACCCAGTCGAGCACCACCTCGAGGTCGTCGCTGACAAGACCGGCTCGCTGATCGCCGCATCCGGCTGGTACGGCGCCCTCATGGCAGGGGCTTCGGCTGAGCACGTTGAGATCCTGACGCAGTTCGGTGAGCGCATCGGAATCGCGTTCCAGCTGGCGGACGATCTCGTCGACATCACGTCCGAGTCCATGCAGTCGGGTAAGACCCCCGGCACCGACCTTCGTGAGGGCATCCCGACGCTGGCCGGTCTGATCGCGCTGACAAGCCCCGATCCCGCAGACGATCGGCTCAAGGACCTGCTGGGCCGCCCCCTGCCCGACGACACGGAGCATGCCGAGGCGCTGGCGCTGCTACGCGCCCACCCAGGTGTCATCGAGGCCCGCAAGCAGGCCCACGGCTGGGCTGACTCGGCGCGCGACCTGCTCGATGCGCTCCCGGCCGGGCCCCCGCGCGATGTGCTGGCGCTGCTGTGCGACTACGTCGTGTCGCGCACTGGCTGACTGGAGTCAGTCGGGCTCGACGACTTCCAGACCGTCTGCAGCATTCCGGTTTCGGGCATTGCGCAGGCCGTCGACGGTCATCACGGCGAGGGACGTCCAGACCAGCAGGAAACCGATCCAGCGCACCGGCGACATCACTTCATCGAAGTAGAAGACGCCGAGCATGAACTGGAACACCGGGGTCAGGTACTGCATGATGCCCAGGGTCGAGAGCGGGATGCGGGTGGCGGCACCACCGAAGGCCAGTAGCGGAATCGCCGTCACCGGCCCGAGCAGTATCAGGAGCAGCAACGCATTCGTGTCGCCACTTGCCATGGCCGACGTCCCTGCGCGCGCGGATGCGAGCATCACGATCAGCGCGATGGGCGCGAGTGCGGCCGTCTCGATGGTGAGGCTCTCGACGGAACCCACCCCGACCTGCTTCTTCAGCAGTCCGTATATGCCGAAGGAGAAGCCGAGAATGAGGCTGACCCAGGGAAGTCGCCCGTAGCTGACGGTGAGTACGGCCACGGCAAGCACCGCAATGCCGACCGCGACCCACTGCCCGCGGCGAAGCCTCTCACGCAGCACGATGACGCCGAGGCCCACGGAGACGAGCGGGTTGATGAAGTAGCCGAGCGAGGCCTCGACCACCTGGTCGGAGAGCACCGCCCAGACGTACACACCCCAGTTGAGGGCCAGGAATGCCGCAGCCGTTGCCAGCATGACGACGTTCCGCCGGGACCGAGCCGCCGCGAGCGTCTTCGCCCACGTGCGCGTGACCAGGATGATGATGATCAGGAGAACGAGCGACCAGATGACGCGGTTCGCGACGACCTCGACGGGCGAGATTCCATCGAGCAGGTGGAAGTAGAGCGGGAAGAGGCCCCAGAGGCCGTACGCGACGAAACCGAGGAGAACGCCGATCCCGGCCTGAGAGGTGGGCAGGCGAAGGCGCGTCAGGACACGTTCCAGGTGTCGCTGCCGTTCAGCAGTGACTGGAGGTCGCCCGCCCCCTTGCGCTCAATGACGTCGCTGATCTGCTCGCGGACGAGCCGGTCGTACGACGGACGGTTGATGTCGCGGAAGACCCCGATGGGGGTGTTCTCGAGAGTGCGCGGATTGGAGAGGCGGGAGAGAGCGAAGGCCAGCCCGGGGTCCTTGGCGTGCGCATCGTGGCTGATGATCGCGTCCTCGCCGACGTCCGCGACGTTGACGACCTTGATGTGGCCGTCCTCCGTGCGCGTGACGCCCTTCGAGTTGTCCACACCGAAGCGAATCGGCTCACCATGCACGAGGCGCATGGTGACATCGTCGCGCGTCTCGTTGTCCTTGAGCGGATCGAACGCGCCATCGTTGAAGATGTTGCAGTTCTGGTAGATCTCGACGAGTGCCGTGCCCTCATGCGCGGCGGCCTGCCGCAGCACCTCGGTCATGTGCTTGCGATCGGAGTCGATAGTGCGGGCGACGAAAGTCGCCTCTGCGCCGAGTGCGAGCGAGACCGGATTGAACGAGTAGTCGATCGAGCCTTCGGGAGTGGACTTGGTGACCTTGCCCTGCTCCGACGTGGGGGAGTACTGCCCCTTGGTCAGTCCGTAGATCCGGTTGTTGAACATCAGGATCTTCAGGTTGACGTTGCGTCGAAGCGCATGGATCAGGTGGTTGCCGCCGATGGACAGCGAGTCGCCGTCACCCGTGATGACCCAGATCGAAAGATCCGGGCGGCTAACCGCAAGGCCGGTCGCAATGGCCGGTGCGCGACCGTGGATGGAGTGCATGCCGAAAGTGTTCATGTAGTACGGGAAGCGCGAGGAGCAGCCGATGCCGGAGATGAAGACGATGTTCTCGCGCGCCAGCCCGAGCTCGGGCAGGAAGGCCTGCACGTTCGACAGGATCGAGTAGTCACCGCAGCCGGGGCACCAGCGCACCTCCTGGTCGGACTTGAAGTCCTTGGCGGTGATGGTGACATCGGTCTTCGGCACAAGGCTGAGGGAGGCGTACGTGTCGGTCATATCGGCGCTCACAGGGTCTCAATGGCGGCGGTGATGGCCGCGACCAGCTCGGTGGACTTGAAGGGCATGCCGCGCACCTGGTTGATTCCGGTCACGTCGACGAGGTACTTGGCTCGCAGCAGCATGGTGAGCTGGCCGATGTTCATCTCGGGAACCAGCACCTTGCGGTAGGACCCCAGCACATCGCCGAGGTTCTTCGGGAACGGGTTGAGGTGCCGGAGATGAGCCTGGGCAACCTTGACGCCGGTACGACGCGTGATCTCGCAGGCGGCACCGATCGGGCCGTAGGTCGACCCCCAGCCGAGCACAAGCACCTCGGCCTCGCCGCTCGGATCGTCGACCACGAGGTCGGGGATCGTATCGGCGATGGCATCGACCTTCGCCTGGCGCAGCCGCACCATCGTGTCGTGGTTGTCGGGGTCGTATGAGATCCCGCCCGGGCCGTCGGCCTTCTCGAGGCCGCCGATTCGGTGCTCGAGACCCTTGGTCCCGGGAATGGCCCACGGTCGGGCCAGCGTCTCGGGATCGCGAAGGTAGGGCCAGAACTCCTCGGTGCCGTCGGCGTTGGTGTGATTGGGCGCGGTGGCGAAGTCCGCATCGATGGCGGGGAGCGAGGCGACATCGGGTACGAGCCAGGGCTCGGAGCCGTTCGCGATGTACCCGTCGGAGAGCAGGAAGACGGGCGTTCGGTACTCGATGGCGATCCGCGCGGCCTCGATGGCCGCGTAGAAGCAGTCAGAAGGTGACTGTGGGGCGATGACCGGGACGGGGGACTCGCCGTTGCGGCCGAACATGGCCTGGAGCAGGTCGGACTGCTCCGTCTTGGTGGGCAGGCCAGTGGATGGTCCGCCCCGCTGCACGTCGACGATGATCAGCGGGAGTTCGAGCGATACGGCCAGGCCGATCGCCTCGGACTTCAGCGCCACGCCGGGACCCGAGGTGGTGGTGACGGCGAGTGCGCCACCGTAGGCCGCACCGATCGCGGAGCCAACGCCGGCGATCTCGTCCTCTGCCTGGAAAGTCATCACGCCGAAGTGGTGGTTCTTCGCCAGCTCGTGGAGGATGTCCGAGGCGGGGGTGATCGGGTAACTGCCGAGGAACAGGGGCACGTCGGCCAACTGAGCCGCAGCGATCAGGCCCATGGCCAGTGCCGGGTTGCCGGTGATGTTCCGGTACAGGCCCGAGGGGAGGGCCGCAGATGCGACCTCGTACTGCACCGAGAAGGATTCCGTTGTCTCTCCGAAGGACCAGCCCGCCTCGAAGGCGGCCAGGTTCGCGGCGAGGATCTCCGGCTTGTGCGCGAACTTCTTCTGCAGGAAGCTGCGCGTGCCCTCGGCGCCGCGGGAATAGAGCCAGGACAGCAGGCCCAGCGCGTACATGTTCTTCGCGCGCTCGGCCTCCTTCTTGCTGAGGGCAAACGACTTGAGTGCCTCGACGGTCTGCGAGGTGAGCGCCACGGCATGCACGTTGAACGGCTCCAGTGAGCCGTCCTCGATCGGGTTGCTCGTGTAGCCGACCTTCTCGAGATTGCGCTTGGTGAACTCGTCGGTGTTGACGATGAGGTCGGCTCCGCGTGGGAGGTCCCGGATATTGGCCTTGAGGGCAGCCGGATTCATCGCGACGAGCACGTTGGGTGCGTCACCGGGAGTGGTGATGTCATGGTCGGCGAAGGCCAGCTGGAAAGCCGAGACGCCGCCGATGGTGCCCGCTGGTGCGCGGATCTCGGCGGGGAAGTCGGGCAGCGTGGACAGGTCGTTGCCGAGCCCAGCAGTCTCGGACGTGAACCGATCGCCGGTCATCTGCATGCCGTCGCCGGAGTCCCCGGCGAACCTGATGACGACGCGATTGAGGCTGACGACCTGCTTGCTCACGGGCTCCCCTTGGTCGGGCGGGTGGTGTGGAGATCGGGCGGGTGACGCCGGTGCGCGTGGCCGTCACTGGTAGATGCTAGGACTTCCAAGAAGGCTACACCCGTTGCCCGCGGCGGGTGTGTTGAGTGCAGTGGTGGCGCGGCTGATGCAGAGCGGGACGAACCACCCAACGCGGACATCGCATTAGGCTGATTGCCATGTCGACCCTGCCAGACCACCTGCGCGTATATCGGGTGGCAGCCGAACCCGGCACTCGGGTGATCGTGGCCAGCGTGGGACTGGCCTGCTGCGCCATGGAGGTCGAGTCCGCGGTGCGACTCGGACTGCTGCGAACAGACGCAGGCGATGCCGAGTCAGCTGGCCGGACGATCCTGCTCGTCGCCGGCACTGTCACGGATGCGCTGGCCCCGGCGGTAAACGCGATCCTCGCCACTTTGCCGCCCGACACGCTCGTGGTCTCCTTCGGCGCCTGCGCCGGCACTGGTGGCCCGTACTGGGATGCGCCGACGGTGACGAAGGGCATCGACCAGCTGGCGCCAGTCGCGCAGTACATCCCCGGTTGCCCGCCCCGTCCGGATGCACTCGTCGCGGGCCTGCTCGCACTGACGGTCGAGCCGAGCCGATGAGCACCGGGATGCAGACCGTCCCGCGCGAGGCCTGGCACGAGACCTTTGCCGGGCTGGTGTCGGATGGCTTCGGCTATCTGGATCTGCTGACGGCGATCGATCGCGGTGACGAGATCGAGGTGCTCGCCCAGGTCGTGAACCCTGACGGGGCGGAGCTGATGCGCGTCAGCGTGCGGTTGCCGTCTGACGACCCCAGCCTGCCCACCATCGCGGACCTGTTCCCGGCCGCGAGTTGGCATGAACGGGAAGTTGCGGAGATGTTCGGCGTCGCCTTTGCCGGCCACCCCGACCCGCGCCCATTGCTGCGGCGCACCAGCCTGGGCCGACCGCCGTTGCGGACCACGACGGTGCTGGCGGCCCGGGTGGCCATGCCCTGGCCGGGTGCCGCGGATCCGGAATCGGCGGGCAAGGGCGCGCGTCGTCGTCAGCTTCCGCCGGGAGTCCCCGCTGAGTGGCTGTCGGACGGACCGCGATGAGCGCTGTCGTTCACGGCGTTATTGCCCTGGTGCCGGACGCGTGCACCTCGTGCATGATCTGCGTTCGCGAGTGCCCGACCTGGTGCATCACGGTCGAGAGTCATGCCGAGCAGGTGAGCGAACCCGGGGCCCGGCGTCCGCGTACCGTCAGCGTTCTCGACCGCTTCGCCATCGATTTCGGCCTGTGCATGTACTGCGGTATCTGCATTGATGTCTGCCCGTTTGATGCCCTGGAGTGGGCACCGACCATCGACCACAGTTCGGCCAGCCGAGATGGCCTGGTGCACGACACGGAACGGCTTTCTGGCTGGAGGATGCATGAGTGAGTCGGAGCAGGAACGCGGCACGGTGGGCGTCGGAGGGCTCGAACCGCTGGTTGAACGGGCACTTGCTGCCGGGCTGTTCAATCACGTGTGGGAGCTGCTCGAGCTCACGGATCGCACGGCCCTGCAGGACGACGCGATGGTGCATGCCGCGCATGCGAGCCGCTGGCACTGGGGACAGGTCGGTGGACCGCAGCACCTGGCGGTCGGTGAATGGCAGTGCAGTCGCGTGTACGCGGTGCTCGGTCGCGGCGATGAGTCACTTCACCACGCGCGCCGATGCCTGGCGCTCACCGAGGAGTTCCCGATGGACGACTTCGTGGCTGCGTCGGCCCATGAGGCGCTGGCACGCGCCTATGCCGTCAACGGTGACATCGACGCTGCGATAGCCGAGCGCAATGCCGCCTACGCGCTTGCCGTCGAGCTCGAGGACGACGATGACCGCGGGGTCATCGAAGGCGATCTCGGGACTTTGCCGATCTAGCCGGCCTCAGCGGTAGTTGTCGAACTGCACCGCGAAGTCGAGGTCGGCGCCCTTCACCAGGGCCTGCACCGCCTGCAGGTCGTCGCGGCTCTTGCTCGTGACGCGGAGCTCCTCGCCCATGACCTGCGACTTGACCGACTTCGGGCCCTCGTCGCGGATGAGCTTGCCGATCTTCTTGGCCTGCTCCTGATTGATGCCGGCCTTGAAGGTGCCGGAGATCTTGTACTCCTTGCCGGAGGAACGCGGGTCCTCGGCCTCGAAGGACTTCAGGCTGATCCCGCGCTTGATGATCTTCTCCTGGAACACGTCGAGGGCAGCCTTGGCGCGCTCCTCGGTGCTGGACGTGATCTCGACAGAGAGCTCGCCCTTCCACTCGATGGTGGTGCCGGTGTTCTTGAAGTCGAAGCGCTGGGCGAGCTCCTTCGCCGCCTGGTTGAGGGCGTTGTCCGCCTCCTGCCGGTCGACCTTGGACACGATGTCGAAGCTGCTGTCAGCCATGAGTCCTCCTTGGGGAACAGTCGCCCATTGTGCCAGTCGCGGTCAGGACAGCGGCTCGCGCAGCATCGGGGCGGGGAACGCGGGTGTCGGCAGGTCGATCTCGCGGGCGAGACGGTGGCCATCGAAGACGGCCTCGGAGATCCACCGGGGGGCGGCCGCATCGCCGATCAGGTAGACGGCCGAGATCCCCTGCGCAGCCAGCCGGTCCGGATCGGAGATGAGCTCGCGGTACAGCCCGTCGACGGGCGCCTGATGGGTGACCAGTACGAGATCGTCGGCCGCCAGGGTGATCTGTTCGCCGAACTCGGTCCGCGCGGTGATGGTGCCGCCGGATCGTGCGGTGATGGTGGTGCCGGTCCGCATCGTGACGCCGACGTCGTGCAGATGCTGGCGGAGCATCGTGCCCTCGAGGCTGCCGTCGGACATCGGCGAGATCACCGGGTGCGTGGTCACCAGCTGCACGTCGAACCCCTCGAGAGCGAGTAGTTCGGCAATCCCGGGGGCCACGTAGTAGCCGTCGCAGTCATAGACGACCACGCGGTGACCGTTGGGTCGAGCGCCTTCCATGATCTGCTCGGGTGTCAGTGCATCCGCAACGCCGGTGATGAGCTCGTCGGTGTCCGGCTGGCTGCCGTCGTCGGCCCAGAGACTGCCGGTGGCGATGATCACGATGTCTGCGCCGTAGTCGAGGACATCGTCGGTAGACAGTTCACGGCCGGTGATGACCTCGACGTTCGGCAGTTGATTCAGCTGGGTCACGCGCCAGTCCGTGATCCGCCCCCAGTCGCCGAGCGTCGGTAAACGGCGGGTCCAGCGGAGTCGGCCGCCGATGGCGTTCTCGCGGTCAGCGAGGTGAACGGCCTGGAACCCGCGGCGGGCGAGCACCATCGCGCACTCCATGCCGGCCGGCCCAGCGCCGACGACGAGGACGGCGCGGTCTGGGTCGTCTGTCGGCGGGACCATCTCGGGATGCCAGCCACGGCGATACTCCTCGCCCGCGGTCGCGTTCTGGATGCAGCCGATGTGCTCGTGCACCTCCTCGCGGTGGATGCAGACATTCGATCCGGTGCACTCCCGGATATCGCCGAGCCGGCCCTCGGCGATCTTGTTGGGCAGGAACGGATCAGCGATCGCGGGGCGCGCTGCGCCGATCAGGTCGAAGGCACCCGATCGGATGATCTGCGACATCTGATCGGGGTTGGTGTAGCGACCGACGCCGACGATCGGCTTGGCCGTTGCCTCGCGCACGCGGCTGGTCCAGGGCAGCTGATGGCCTTCGGGGTAGTAACGCGAGGTGCCAGAGTCCTCTGGCCAGGAGCCGACCGTCACATCGAAGAGATCGATGAGGGGATCGATCAGCTGGACGAACTCGAGCATCTCGTCGAGATGAACCCCCTTCAGCTCGTCACGGCCGTCGAGGCAGATGCGCGTGGCGATGGCGCAGTCGGCGCCGATCTCGGCGCGCACGCGCTCGAGGATCTCCCGCTGGAATCTCGCGCGGTTCACGAGTGAGCCGCCGTACTCGTCGGTGCGCCGGTTGTAGTACGTCGAGAGGAACTGCGTCATCAGGTAGCCGTGCGCCCCGTAGACGTAGACGATGTCGAAGCCGACATCGCGCGCCCGCTTGGCGGCCTCGACGAAGTCGTCCTGCACTCGGGTGATGTCGTCGCGCGTCATCTCGCGCGTCATGGATCCCCATTCGGATCCGGCCGGTCGCTGGCTGGGCGAGATGCGGGTGTGCCGGCTCATGACGTTCTTGCTGTCGCGCCCGCCGTGATAGAGCTCGATGCCGACGAGCGACCCGAATGACTGAACGGCCTCGACCGTGCGACGCAGTGCCTCGGCATCGCGTTCATCGCGGAGGTTCGCCGCGATGTTGGGCACTTCCTCGGCATCAGCGGAGACAGGGGCGTACTCGACGCAGACCCCGCCCCAGCCGCCCTCGGCCTTGATCGCCCGGAACGCCGCCTGGCTGCCCGGCTTGACCGACCCGAAGCCGGACGCGTGGGGGACCTGGTAGAAGCGGTTGGGCAGCACCTTCGGGCCGATCGGAACCGGCTCGAAGAGGATGGCATGCCGTGGGTCCATCATGATGCGTCGCTGCCCGTCATCGGACCATTCTGTCGGCCCGTGTATCGTTCTGCACGCGTCATGGCAGGTTGCCCGAGCGGCCAATGGGAGCGGACTGTAAATCCGTCGGTTAACGCCTCCGAAGGTTCGAATCCTTCACCTGCCACGCATGCTGCGGGGCCGTTCCTCCGGGAGCGGCCCCGCAGCCTTTCCGCCCCGATACCGTGCGCCCCATGACCCTCTCCCGACTCGCCGAGGCGGCACCGGGCGTTTGGGTCGCGACATCGCGCCGTTACGTCACCACGTCGACGGTGCTGCTCGACGGGTCCGGTGGTGCCGTCGTGATCGACCCGGCATGGGACCCCGACGAGCTGGCCGCGATTCCGGCCGATCTGGCTGTTCTCGGCGTCGGCTGCGTCGCCGGCCTCGCGACCCACGAGCACTACGACCATGTCCTGTGGCATCCGGACCTCGGAGACGTGCCCCGCTGGTCAAGTGCAGGCACGGTCGCGCACCTGTCGCAGGCCCGCGAGACACTCCTGGCACCGCTGGCGGAGTTCCTCACGCCCGACCTGATCGAGATCGCCGGCCGGCTGGTGCCCCTGCCCGACGGCTCGCTGCCCTGGGCGGGACCGCGCGCGGACTGCATCGAGCACGACGCACATTCACCGGCCCACATCGCCCTGTTCCTTCCCGTCTCGGGCGTGCTCGTGGCCGGTGACATGCTCAGTGATGTCGAGCTGCCCATGCCCCAGGGTGACGAGACGCTTGAGCACTATGCGGCGGGGCTGGCGGCCCTTCGCGATGCGGTGTGGGCCGCGGAGGTGCTCATCCCCGGACATGGCACCGTGACGAGAGCCCCCCGAGAGCGGTTCGACGACGACATGCGGTATCTCGACGATCTCCTGGCCGGGCGCGTGAGCGACGATCCGCGGATTGCCGATCCGGAGAACGCCGGGCTGCACGAGAAGAACCTCGGCAAGGCCCGCGAGGTGCCTTAGCGGGAGCCGACTGCAGCCAGTGCCGCGAGGGCGTCGGCCATTCGGTCGGCGGGCACCAGCAGGTGGTCGTGGAAGTAGCCGGCGATCACATTGCAGCTGACGCCAGCATCGGCGAGGGCGGTGCTCACGGCCGCGGTCAAACCGACTGCGGCGAGTGCAGAGTGCACTTCGAGGGTCAGCCACCCCGCGACAAAGTCGTAGGGCCAGCCCTGCTCGTCGGCAGTCTCGCGTCGGACAACGCACGTCACGCCTTCGTCCTCGACGATGGTTGCGAAGCACTCCACATCCGGAGTCGCGGTGAGAGGAATGAAGACGAACTCACCCTCGCGCACGATCGGCCGGATTGTGGCGAGCAGTCGCGCAAGGTCGGTCTCGCCGCTCATGCACGACCCGATCGGGGCTGCTGCTGCGTGATGCAGTGGATGCCTCCGCCGCGCGCGAACAGCGGCCGGGCATCGACGAGGACGATCTCCCGACCGGGGTAGGCGGCACGCAGAATCTCCGCGGCGCGCTCGTCGCCCGCGTCGTCAAAGGCGCAGAGGATGATGCCGCCGTTGACGATCAGATGGTTGATGTAGCTGTAGTCGACCCAGCCCTCGTCGTCGCGCAGCACGTCGGGCGCGGGCACGTCGATGACGGTGAGGTCGGGGTAGCCCGCGAGGATCTCCCTCACCTCGGCCGTCACGGCGAAATCCGGATGCTCGGGATTGCGCTGGTCGTGGACGAGAACGGTCGTCGGATCCGAGAAGCAGGCCACGATGTCGACATGGCCGCGAGTGCCGAAGTCGTCGTAGTCGCGATGCAGGCCGCGGTCGAACCAGATGACGCGGTCAGTGCCGAGCGTGCGTGCGAACTCAGCCTCGACCTGTTCTTGTGTCCAGCCGGAGTTGCGTCCGTCGCCGAGCTGCACGGTGCGGGTGGCCATGACGGTCCCCGTTCCGTTGACGTGGATGCCGCCGCCTTCATTGATCATCGGTGACGAAACAGTGGGTGTGCCGGCGAAGTCGCAGACGGCCGCACCGATGCGTGCGTCCTTCTCCCAGGTCGCCCATGAAGCAGCGCCCCAGCCGTTGAAGATCCAGTCGACGCCGGCAAGCCCGCCATCGCGGTCGACGACGAAAGTCGGGCCGATATCGCGCATCCAGGCATCGTCAAGCGGCGCCTCGACGATGTCGATCGCGGAGTCGAGGTACTCGCGGGCGATCGAACTGTCGGCGGGATCCGCGACCATCGTGACCGGTTCGAATCGGACGATCGCATTGGCGACGGCCGCCCACGCCGTGCGAGCCTCGGCCTTGTCCGCCTCGTCCTCGCCGAGCGTGTAGCCCGTCGCCGGCCAGGCCATCCAGGTGCGCTCGTGCGGCTCCCACTCTGCGGGCATGCGCCAGTCGGCCGTCACGTGATGTCCAAGGGGTAGCGCACGCCTGTGATCGTCTCACTCATGTCCCACAGCCGTCGGGCATCTGCCGCATTCCTGGCCGCCTTCGCCCGATCGACGAGGCGGGGGTGTCCCCGCTGCTCCATGAAGCCGTCCGGCCCGATGTAGCTGTTGCCGGGGATCCCGGGAGCGGTTGCGGCGAAGAGGGTCGGCAGTGCGCCCATCTCAGCGGGCTGACCGAGCACGCGGGTGGCCAGGTCGGTGGGCTTCTCGAGCCACGAGCGGCCGCTCATCCGCGGGCCGACCGACTGCAGGTTCGTGGCCGCGAAGCCGGGGTGCGCCGCCATGGCGTGGACCGGGATGCCGTTTGCGTCGAGGCGTCGCTGCAGTTCGGCGGTGAACAGCAGGTTCGCGAGCTTGCTCTGGCCGTAGGTGCGCCAGGGGCTGTAGCTGTGCTCGCCCATGAGGTCATCGAAGTTCATCCGACCCATCCGGTGGGCACCGGACGAGACAGTCACGACGCGGGAGCGGGGCTGGGCGACAAGTGCGGGCAGGAGCAGGCCGGTGAGGGCGAAGTGGCCCAGGTGGTTGGTGCCCAGCTGCATCTCGAGACCATCGGCGGTGAGTGTCCGGGGGATGGCCATGACGCCTGCGTTGTTGATGAGCAGGTCCAGGCCGTCGGCGTGTGCCAGGGACCAGCGGGCCGCGAAGGCCCGCACAGAGGACAGATCGGCCAGGTCGAGCACCTCGACCTCGACGGTGGCCGCGGGCGTCTCAGCGAGGATCAGGGCCCGTGCCTGATCACCCTTCGCCTCGCTGCGGACGGCCAAAGTGACGGCGGCACCGTGGTGGGCGAGCTCGCGGGCCGTGTGGAAGCCGATCCCGGAGTTCGCCCCCGTGACGATGGCCGTCCGACCGGACAGATCGGGCATGTCACGTGCGGTCCAGCGGAGGGCATCGGTCATGTGGCTAGTCAACCGTGTGGGGACGATTGGTGCACATGGGGGCGGGGACGGACCTCGATTTCACTCGACGAGTCGCGCTCTTGTACGCTTGCGTGGCTTTGCGCCCCTTTAGCTCATTGGTAGAGCGCTCCCTTGGTAAGGGCGAGGTACCGGGTCCGATTCCCGGAAGGGGCTCGATGGGGCGAAAGCTGTTCCATTGTGAGGCGGGGTAGCTCAGTTGGTAGAGCAAGCGGCTCATAATCGCTGTGTCGCCGGTTCAAGTCCGGCCTCCGCTACGCACCAGGCTGGTCATCCACGACTGGCATGACCGTCCTGCACGACCATCGCTCTCGGCGATTCCCTTCGCCGAGGCTCTAGGAAGAGGAAGACCAGTGGCAAAGGCAACCGACGTCCGGCCGAAGATCACGATGGCGTGCGAGGACTGCAAGCATCGCAACTACATCACCAAGAAGAACCGCCGCAACGATCCTGACCGTCTTGAGGCGAAGAAGTTCTGCCCGAACTGCCGCAAGCACACGAACCACAAGGAAACCCGCTAGTCGTCGTCTCACCCACGACTACAGCAGCCCCATGGCCGTCAACCCGGACTACGTCGGACGGACGTTCCCGCCGGGGCCTGCCTATCTGGTGGGGCGCGAGAAGATCCGCGAGTTCGCCACTGCTATCGGTGATCTGAACCCCGCCTTCCACGATGTGGGCGCTGCACGGGCCCTTGGCTACCCGGATCTGGTCGCGCCACCGACCTTCCCGGTGGTCATGGCGATGAAGGCGGCAACGGCCGCCGTCCAGGATCCCGGGCTCGGGCTCGACTACACGAGGGTTGTCCATGGCGAGCAGCGCTTCGCCTACTCCCGCCCGGTTGTCGCAGGCGACGAGCTCATCGTCACCGTGACCATCGAGGCCGTTCGGACGATGGCCGGTAATGACATGGTCACCACGCGCGGTGATGTGACGACTCTCGCTGGTGACCATGTCGTCTCGGCGACGACCCTGCTCATCTCGCGGGGCATCGAGGCCGACTCATGACCGCCCACGTCCGGCTCGCGGACATCGAGGTCGGCACTGCGCTTCCGTCCCAGGTCTTCCACGTCGACCGCGCCGGACTGGTCCGGTACGCCGGAGCATCGGGCGACTTCAACGTCATCCACTGGAACGAGCGGGTTGCAACCTCCGTCGGTCTGCCCAATGTCATCGCTCACGGCATGCTGACGATGGCTCTCGCGGGCCGGGTTCTCAGCGACTGGGTGGGTGATCCCGGTGCCATTGTCGAGTTCGGCACCAAGTTCACGCGCCCGGTGGTCGTCCCCGACGACGCCGACGGCGCGACGGTCGAGGTGACGGGCAAGGTCACGGCCGTCAACGACGACGGCACCGCACAGGTCTCGCTCACCGTGATGTGCGATGGCGTCACGGTGCTCGGCAATCCGCGTGCCGTCGTGCGACTCGCGTAGTGATGGCCGACTCCGACCAGCCACCGGCAGAGGTCATTGCGCTCGCCGAGCAACGCGCACAGGCCCGCAGTGCCAAGGACTTCGCGCGGTCTGATGCGCTGCGCGACGAGATTGCCGCACTCGGGTTCGTCGTGACCGACACCCCTGCCGGCTATGCGCTGGCGCCGCGGCCACCATTCGATGTCCTGACTCTCGACCAGCTCGGTGATGCAACGTTCGCGGCGGATGCCCGATGCGCGGTCACGTTGCTCGTCGACGGCTGGCCCGAGGATGTCCGCACCTGCATCGACGCACTGGTGACGTGCACGCCGGACGATGTGGTGATCGTTGCCCTCGATCTCGGCAACGTCGACGGTGCCGGCCTTGAACTCCATCGCCTGGCGCAGGCACACCCGACCCGCGTCATCGATCTGCATGTCGCTGCGACGATGGCTCAGGCGGGCTGGAGTCCTGCGGCGACGGCAGCGATCCGGGCCTGTGCGCCAGAGCTCGTCGCCGTCATGGATGTCTCGACCGTGCTCGACGGCGATGCGATCACCCCGCTCCTTGATCTCCTTGACGATGACTCGGTGACCGCCGCCGGCTGGCGCGGTGTCGACGTCGACCTGGCCGACAACTGGCGGTCCTTTGTCGATGCGGGGCCGGGCGATGTCGATGCACTGCTGGGCTACCTGATGGTCGTGCGGAGGGCTGCCGCGCTCGCGAGCCCGCCGCACCCGAAGGCCCGCTTCTACCGCAATGCCGACATGGAGTGGTGTCTGGCACTGCGCGAGGCGGGCGGTCGTCTCGTCGCCGGGCCGGCGTCGCTGCCCGCGCATCAGGAGCGGCACCGCGGCTACCACGACAGCGATCCGGAGTACCGCGACCGCGAGTCGCGCCGGACATACGACCGGCTGCTCCAGCGGTTCCGCGGCCGTCCGGAAGTCCTTCGGCTGCGCACCGACCCGACGACGGGATCGCCCGTCACCTAGGGTGACAAGTGTGTCCACCCCCCGAACGCTGGCCGAGAGCACCACGCTTCGCATCGGGGGACCCGCATCGACGTGGGTTGTCGCCCGTACGGAGTCCGAGCTGGTCCTAGCCGTGACGAGGGCGGATTCCGAAGGAATTCCGGTGCTTCTCGTAGGCGGTGGCAGCAATCTGCTGGTGTCCGATGAGGGTTTCGACGGAACCGTCGTGGAGATCGCGACGCGCGGACTGGCTGCCGATACGGACGAGTCCGGTGCCACCGTCACGATCGCAGCGGGTGAGAACTGGGACAGCGTCCTGGCCCACCTGGTCACGCGCGGATGGGCCGGCGTCGAGGCGCTGGCCGGCATCCCCGGCCGCGCGGGTGCCACCTCCATCCAGAATGTGGGCGCCTACGGCCAGGAGGTCTCGCAGGTGGTCCATTCGGTCCGCGTGCTCGACCGCACGACCGGTGCCGTCCGGCGACTCGACAACGCTGCCTGCGGGTTCGGCTACCGGACCAGCGTCTTCAAGCGCGACCCGGCACGCTGGGTCGTCCTGAGCGTTTCTATGCGGCTGATCTCTGGCGGCCGCGGCTTCGTCCGCTACGCCGAGCTGGCCCAGGAGATGGGCCTGTCTGTCGGCGACGAAGCGTCCTTGGCGGATATCCGGGCGGCCGTTCTCGTCTTGCGCGGACGCAAGGGCATGGTGCTCGACGAAGCCGATCACGACACGTGGAGCGCGGGCTCCTTCTTCACCAACCCCATCGTCACGGACGACGTCGCTGCTGGGATCCCGGCAGATTGCCCGCGCTACCCGGCCGTCGATGGCGTGAAGCTCAGCGCTGCTTGGCTCATCGAGAATGCCGGTATCGCCAAGGGCTACTCCCTGGCGGTGGACTCGCCCGCGGCGATCTCGACGAAGCACACGCTGGCTCTGACCAATCGTGGCGGCGCGCATGCGACCGACATCCTCGAACTCGCGAACGCGGTCACCGCGCGCGTGCGGGAGACATTCGGCATCGAACTCGATATCGAACCGACGCTGGTGGGGCTTGAGCGCTAGTTCGCCTCGGCGAGCAGGGCAGCCATCCGGCCGACGCCCTCGGTGATGTCGGAGTCCGAGGTGGCGTACGACAGTCGCAGGTAGCCCGGCGTACCGAATGCCTCACCGGGGACGACGGCAACTTCGACCTCGTCGAGGATGAGCCCGGCCAGCTGCGCGGACGATTCGATCGTCTGGCCGCGCAGTGTGCGGCCGACGATGTCGCGGACCGACGGGTAAACGTAGAACGCTCCCTCTGGCATCGGGCAGGTGACACCGGGGATGGCGTCCAGCAGCCCGACGATCAGCTTCCGGCGTCGGTCGAAGGCGACCTTCATGTCATTGACGGCGGACAGGTCACCACTGACGGCGGCGAGGGCCGCGATCTGCGAGATGTTGGCAACGTTCGAGGTCGCGTGTGACTGCAGATTCGTCGCAGCCTTGACGACATCGTTCGGTCCGATCAGCCAGCCCACCCGCCAGCCGGTCATGGCGTACGTC
>CAJAKT010000611.1 GCA_903940375.1 uncultured bacterium
CACGCCTCGCGGTACCGGTGTCATGGAATCCGAGCGATGGTTCCTATACGACGGTCGAACTACGGGCCGGCGACCAGTTCGCCTCCACCTGCGACCTGGCGCGACGCGACTTCGAGCACATGCTCGTTGCACCCGATGGCATGTTCCCTCTGGGCTCGCTGTCGCCGGGGCCGCGGAGGCCGACGACACCTTCAACGTGTCGATATGCGGTCGTCGAGGCAGGCGCACTGCGCAATCCCCCGCCGGCGGAGAGCCTGAAGGTGTACGCGGGCGAAACCATGACGTTCGATACGTCAATGACGGATGCGGGGACCAAGTACCTGCGGGCCGTTGGCTGCGGTCATTGGGATCTCGTGTGAATCCGCTCGGGGACTCGAGGATCACCTGCGATGGGACGGGTGCGGAGCCAGTCAAGCGGACATCGTTTGACCCCGGTTCCGGTCCTGGTACCACCTATCGTCGGGGCATGAGACTCACACGAGGTACCGCCGCCATTGCCGTCGCCACGCTGAGCCTGTCCCTCGGGGCCTCGATGTCCGGTGCACAAGCGGACACCATCCCAACCGTGCATTTCCGTGATCTCGGCTCGGGACAGTCAACGCTGCAGTACGGAGAGGCGTTCGGCGTGTGGTCCTGCTGGGCGAACCCGAAGCTCAACGTCAGCCTGTACGCGATGGACGCCGATGGCGCATGGCAGACAGTGTCCACCGACAACTCGCTCACGAAGGATCCGACGAACTGCAACGTTGCCGGCCTGCCGTACAGAGCGGTGAATGCGTGGACGGTCAACATGAAAGGCTCACAGGCATCCGGAGTGCAGCGAGGCGTCATCGTGCTCGGACTAGGCACGAAGCCCATCGCGCCCACGTCTGCTTTCGCCCTCGCGCAGACGCGACAGGTGCCGGGGGGCGCAGGCAAGAATCTCCAGTGGGCTGACCTGAGTGCCGGGAAGGTCGCGCTCCCACTGGGATCGTCGGTGAGCGTCACCTACCCGGGCTGCGGGGCGAACAACCTCTACGCACTCGACAGCACCGGTCTCCTCGGCTCGTGGAAGCAGGTCGCGACCGACTGCGACACCTCGTGGAAGGTGAAATCACCGGGGAGTCAGGGGCTCGGGACGCAAACCGGGTTGACCCTGCTCGCCGCAGGATCCGCCAAGCCCCAGTACACGTACGGGCTCGCCAAGGTGACCCAGTAGTTCTGTCACTGCCATCACTCTCTGTGCGGGGCATCATGTTCGGCAACAGGTGGCCCTACTTGCCGGGAAGAGTGTCAGCCTCCCGCGTCACGCGACGGCTTCTTGCCCTGAGCGTTGAGCCGCGCACGGCGGTTGCGGATGGCCAGTAAAGTGGTCAAGCGTCCGGAATACTGGCCATTTGACCACTATTCAGGACAGTGTTGTAGAGTACAGATAGGTGCGGGAAAGGAGAACTCACCATGGACCTGTCCAGCCCCATCAGTTCAATCATTCCGAGCGCCTACGGGCCGGTGCTGGCCGCGTTGGCCCGAGCCGGCGTGCCGTTGAGCGGTAGGCAGGTTGCGGGGCTCGTGGAGGGCCAGGTGAGTCGTTCCCGCGTGAACTCTGTGCTTGCTGAGTTGTCCACTAGCGGAATTGTTCTGCGTGAGGCGCATCCGCCGTCGGTCTTGTACGAGTTCAACAGGGAGCACGTGGCTGCGCCATTCGTGGAAGCCCTAGCGGACCTTCGACAGCTTCTGCTGGTGCGGATACGTGCTGAGGTGGAGAGCTGGGATCAGCCCGCCGTTGCCGTGTGGATGTTCGGGTCGGCTGCGCGAGGGGACGGCTCTGCCGAGAGTGACATTGACATCCTGGTCGTGCGTCCTGACAGCCTGGATGAAGATGACCAGGTTTGGTGCTCCCAACTGGCGCAGTTGGCTGACGAGGTTCGTGCCTGGTCAGGCAACGCGTGCGAGGTACTCGAGTTGTCCCGTGCTGAAGTGGCTGAGAGTGTGCGCAGCGGGCAGAGCCTTGCGACTGACCTTCGCCGAGATGCGGTGCCGCTGGGCGGAGCGCTCCCGTCATCCATTCTGCGTCAGCACCGGGCTGCTGCGAAGTCGTGAGCAGGAAGGACGAGGCTCGGCCGCATCTGGCGAAAGCCGAGGAGTACGTGGATGCGGCAGGGCTTGTCATGGAGTACGGCCGCTACAACGCCGCTTGCTCTCTCGCAGTGACCGCAGGCATCAACTCGAAGGATGTCATCTGCATCCTGTCCGTTGGCTACACGGACAAGAGTGACAACCATGGCAAGGCCGTGGACGACCTCAGGAAGTCTGGTCCCATTGGCAAAAGGATGACGGAAACCCTGCGCAAGCTCCTCGGCCAGAAGACCAAGTCTCAGTACTCCCCGGCATCGGTGTCGGCCACTGACGCGGATGCTGCGGTGAAGCGCGCCGAACGGTTGTTCGACGCCGCCAAGGAACTGTTCAGCACCACAGCTCGGTAGCCCGTTCGCCGAGTAGGCGAGGTCGACGAGCCCGATACAAGCGGTAATAGCGAAGGGCCGGGCGATGCCCGGCCCTTCGACTCTTGTGCGCGAGGGGGGAGTTGAACCCCCACACCCTTTCGAGTACGAGATCACGTGATTCATGGAGGTGTCAGGCACATACACAGCGGTGTCATCGCTGGTTCTGGCCTCCAGTCAATTGCGGCTCACGGGTTGTGTCCGCCGTGAGTCCACCGGGGGTCGCCATCATCTGGACTCCATCATGGGTTCCAATTCCCAAGCTGCGGATGAGTTGTAACCTCACCGACCAAGACCTATACCTACAAACGCCTTTGCACAGTTGGGTACCCTCAACTCTATGTCGCATACCTGTGAACGACGGGCCTGTCAGCGGTGACCCCGTTCCCCTCCACGTCCCTGCGCACCCTCATCACTGGGCTCGTCGTGGGCATCAGTCTTATCGTCGTTCCCACACAAGCAACCGCCGCAACAATTCAGGATCAGAGCAATCCAGGACCGCGAATCGGCTACGTGATCGCGATCGACACCACGTTCTTTGCCCAGACCTTCAGGGCTGGAGTCACCGGGCAACTGAACCGCTTGTCCCTGATGGGATGCAATGGTGAGGACAACCTGATCAGCGTGAACATCAAGGTCTACAACGCCGTGTCGAGTCCTCCAAACAGCACCCCTCCGTCACTGCCATCAGCCTCCCTCGGTGAGGCAAGTATCAGCGGTTCAGGACTGTCCGTCATACCCAGCAAGGCTTCTGGGTGCC
>CAJAKT010000612.1 GCA_903940375.1 uncultured bacterium
GAGGACGGGGGTGTAGCCATGTTGAGCCAGCAGCGTCTCCATGACCTGCGCGAATGCCGGGAAGATCGGGTTCTCGAGTTCGGGGACAACGAGGCCCACCAGGCCCGATCGGCCCCGGAGGCGGATCGGCCGCTCGTACCCGAGCACGTCGAGGGCTGTCAGGACTGCCTGACGGGTGGCCGGCGAGACTCCGGGACGGTCATTGAGGACTCGAGACACGGTCGCCTCGGAAACCCCCGCCTGTTCGGCGATGTCAGACAGCCTCGCGCGTGGGTTCTCGCTCACGCCGTCAGCCTATGGCCCACGCGCACGGCTGCCATGAAAGGCTGCGACTGTGCGACTCACCGGCAGCCTCAGCGAGCCCGAGCTCGCGTTCCTGCCGTGGGCTGCCCCGCTGGAGGAGTGGCCCGACGACCTCGTCGTGGCGCTGCCCCGCGGAATCTCCCGCCACATCGTGCGCTTCGTCCGCCTCAACGGTGTCGTCTACGCCGTCAAGGAGGTGGAGGAGCACTACGCGGTGCGCGAGTACGAACTGCTCTTCGACCTCGTACGCCGCGGCCTGCCGACCGTCGAGCCGGTCGGCATCGTGCTCGATCGAGTGGCCGAGGATGGCGAGCCCCTGCCGGCGGGCCTCATCACGCGGCATCTGGAGTTCTCGCTCCCCTACCGCGCCCTGTTCTCATCGAGCCTTCGGCTGGAGACCGCGAACCGCCTCCTCGACGCATTGACGGTGCTGCTCGTCCAGCTGCATCTCGCAGGGTTCTCGTGGAATGACTGCTCACTGTCGAACACGCTGTTCCGACGCGATGCCGGTGCCTTCGCCGCCTACCTCGTCGACGCGGAGACCGGTGAGATCCATCCGACGCTGTCCGCGGGGCAGCGGATGTACGACCTCGAGACCGCCGCCACCAATGTGGCGGGCGAGCTCATGGATCTGCAGGCCGGTGACCGCCTCCACGAGGGCATCGATCCGATCGCCACGGGCGTCAGCCTCCGCACGCGCTACGACAGCCTGTGGGAGGAGATCACCGGTCCGCTCGTCATCTCACGGCAGGACCGCTACCCACTCGAGGCTCGGGTCCGTCGACTCAACGGGCTCGGATTCGACGTTGCCGAGCTGCAGGTGAGCACGCAGGAGGACGGCGAGCACATCACCGTCACCCCGAAGGTCGTCGACGCTGGCCACCACTCGCGCCGGCTCATGCAGTTGACCGGACTCGATGTCGAGGAGAACCAGGCACAGCGGCTGCTCAACGATCTCGACTCCTACCGCGTCAAGATCGGCGTCGGCCGCGAGGACGAGGAGATCGCCGCTCACCGGTGGGTGACGGAGCGTTTCGAGCGCGTCATGTCGGATGTCCCGCCACAACTGCGAGGCAAGCTCGAGCCTGCGCAGATCTTCCACGAGGTGCTCGAGCATCGATGGTTCATGTCCGAGCGCGCCGGTGCGAGCGTTGCCTTCGGAGATGCCATCACCGACTACATCACCACGATCCTGTCGGCCAAGCCGGATGAGCAGGCGGTCCTCGGCGCACGTGCCGGCCTGCCGAGCGACGACACCGCAGCACTACGCATCACACTTCCCCCGGAGGAGTACGCATGAGCGAGGAGTTCGCGTCACTCGTCGTCATCGCAGCGATCGCGGCCGCCGCACCGTTGGTCGTCGGCCTGCTGCGCATCCGGGTGGCCGAGGTTGTCCTGCTGCTGTTCGGCGGCGTGCTGTTCGGTCCGTCCCTGCTGGGCTGGATCAACGTCGACGACTCCATCAGCCTGCTGTCCGAGCTCGGTCTTGGCATGCTCTTCTTCGTCGCCGGCATGGAGCTCGAGCCCAGGGCCGTTCGCGGCATCAGCGGCCGCCTCGCTGCAACCGGCTGGGGTGTGTCGCTTGCGCTGGCGGCCGCGTTCGCCTTCGTCCTGACCGTCACCGGTGTCATCTCCGACACTCTCGGTGTCGCCATCGCCCTCACCTCCACCGCCCTCGGCACGCTCCTGCCGGTGCTGCGGGACAGCAAGGAGCTGAACACGCCGTTCGGGACTCTGTTCATGGGCGCAGGTGCCTGGGGCGAGTTCGGGCCGATCATCGCGATCTCACTGCTGCTCGGCTCCGAGTCGAAGTTCGTCGCGATCATCACGCTGGTGGCGTTCGGCCTCGTCGCGGTCATCGTCGCCGTCCTGCCCACGAAACTGGCTAGCGAGCGGGTTCGCACCCTGCTGGAGGCGGGGCATCACACCAGTTCGCAGACGGCGGTCCGGTTCACGATGCTCCTGCTGATCGTGCTCCTGGCCGTCGCCGGTTCCTTCGGGCTTGACGTTGTCCTCGGCGCATTCGTGGCCGGCATCATCGCCCGCCGACTCGCACCGCCGTCAGCCGAGTCACAGTTGACTGTGCGCGTCGAGGCCATCGCCTTCGGGTTCTTCATCCCGCTGTTCTTCATCGTGTCGGGTGCCAATCTCGACATCGAGTCGATAATCGAGAACCCGGCCCGCCTGGTGATCTTCTTCATCCTGCTGCTCGTCGTGCGTGGGCTCCCGCAGTTCCTGCTCTACCGTCACGAGATTCCCGATGGCCGTCAGCGAGCGCGGTTCTCGCTGCTCGTAGCGACCGGCCTGCCGATCATCGTCGCCGTCACGACGCTCGAGGTCGACGGAGGCATCATGCAGCCGGAGAATGCGGCCGCGCTCGTTGGCGCAGGCGCGCTCTCGGTACTTGTGTTCCCGCTCGTCGGCGGCGCACTGGTGCGCCGCCAGAAGACGGCAAACCCTCAGGAACGGGCCGAGAACACCGCCTGAAGGACGATGCTGGCGGCAACGGATGCATTCAGCGACTCGACGCCACCAGCCATCGGGATGCCCACGCGCCAGTCGCATGTCTGACCGACCAGACGCGACAGGCCGGCACCCTCTGCACCGATGACGATAACGAGTGGCTCGGTCATCACGTTTGCCGCCAGTTCACCAAGAGTGACATCAGCATTGGCAGCCAGACCGATCACCGTGAAGCCGGCCTTCTGCAGCGTCTCGAGTGACCGCGTCATATTGGTGACCTGGGCAACCGGCACGCGGGCCAGTGCGCCAGCCGACGTCTTCCATGCAGATGCCGTGACACCGACGGAGCGACGCGTCGGCACGATGATGCCGTCGGCTCCGAACGCTGCAGCGGACCGCGCGATGGCACCGAGGTTGCGTGGATCGGTGACGCCGTCGAGAGCAACGATCAAAGTGCCGGTCTCGAGGTCGCGCGCATCGGAGTAGACGTAGTCGGGGACGGTGAGGACGAGTCCCTGGTGAACACCGCCCTCTGTCATGCGATCGAGTTCGGTCTTGGCGATCTCCATGATCGGGATGTTCTTCGCGACGGCAATGCGCATCGCCTCGCGCCAGCGGTCGTCAGCGTCTGACTTCGTCTGGACGTAGAGCGCCGTCGCCGGGATGTCAGCGCGCAGCGCCTCGACGACCGGGTTGCGGCCCATCAGGATGCCGCTTGATGACCGACGAGGCTTGCCCGAGGAGCCGGTGCGTCGCGGCGTGGACTCGGCGCGCTTCTTGGCCGCACGCTCACGCCGGGCGGCGGGATGGTGCGGACGCTCCGTCGCCTTGGGCGTGGCCTTGCGACCCTCGAGCTTCGCGCGGCGCTGGCCGCCCGACCCGACGGTCGCGCCCTTCTTCGTGCCTTCGTTGCGCATCGCTCCGCGCCGCTGCGAGTTCCCTGCCATGTTCCCTCCCGGGATCAGTCGTCCAGCGACCAGCGGACACCGTGGACGGTGTCCTCGACCCGGATGCCGATGCTGTCGAGGCCGTCGCGGATTGCATCCGCGGCGGCGAAGTCCTTGCGAGCCCGCGCGTCCTGCCGCTGCGCGAGCACCACCTGCACGAGCGCATCGATGACCTCTGTCTGCCGACCGCTCGCATCGCTGGACGCCCCGGCCCACGGCTCGCACCACGGGTTCAGGCCCAGGACGTCGAGCATGGCCAGCACGGCGTCGAACGCGTTGGTCACCGCGACAAGATCCTGTGCAGTCAGGGCCGCATTGCCGGCGCGCACGTGCTCATGCACAACAGCGAGTGCCTGCGGCACGGCGATGTCGTCGTCCATCGCCGCATCGAATGCGGCTGGCCGCGAACCAGGCCGAACGATGGGCACACCGCTGACGCCCATCGACTCGCGTGCGCGGTCGAGGAAGCCCTCGATGCGCCGATAGCCCTGGCCAGCATCCGCAACGGACGCGTCCGAGTACTCGAGCATGGACCGGTAGTGCGAGCCTGCAAGGTAGTAGCGAAGCTCGACGGGTCGCACGCGCTGGACGACCTCGTCGACGAGAAGTGAATTGCCGAGCGACTTGCTCATCTTCTCGCCGGATGTCGTGACCCATGCATTGTGCAGCCAGTAGTTGGCGAAGCCATCGCCAGCAGCAACGGACTGCGCGATCTCGTTCTCGTGATGCGGGAACACCAGGTCCAGACCGCCACCGTGAATGTCGAAGGCCGGACCGAGGTACTTGGCCGCCATCGCTGAGCACTCGACGTGCCAGCCGGGACGGCCCGGGCCCCAGGGGGTGTCCCAGAACGGCTCGCCCGGCTTCGCCGACTTCCACATCGCGAAGTCGCGCGGATCGCGCTTGGCCAGTGCCTCGGAATCCGACGCGGCCAGCATGTCGTCGATGCGCTGCCCGCTCAGCGACCCGTAGGCGTCCAAAGACCGAACATCGAAGTAGACGTCGCCGCCCGCCGCGTAGCCGTGGTCGAGGTCGATGAGGCGCTGCATCAGCGCGATCATCTCCGGGATGTGGCCGGTCGCGCGGGGCTCGTAGGTGGGCGGCAGGCAGCCGAGGACCTCGTAGGCGCGGTTGAATGCCCGCTCATTGCGCATCGCCACGACCCAGTACGGCACATCCTCGTGCCCCGCGTTGTGGATGATCTTGTCGTCGATATCGGTCACATTGCGCACGAAGGTGACGTCATAGCCCTTGGCGGTCAGCCAGCGCCGGATGACGTCGAACGCAACCCCGCTGCGGATGTGTCCGACATGCGGAGGAGCCTGCACCGTGGCCCCGCACAGGTAGATACCCGCCTTGCCGGCTTCGATGGGGACGAAGTCGCGGACAGAGCGCGTCAGGGTGTCGTAGAAACGGAGAGCCACGGGGGAACAGTACCGACCCCCAGGGGAGCCGCCCGCCAGCGATCAGGCTGGGCGGGACTGGGGGATCCGTCCGGGCGCGTAGGCTCGAACGACTTAGTCCACCCAAGGGGGAACGATGATCGACTTCAAGAATCCGACATTCGTCAAGTTGGCAGAGGTCGACAACGCGGTCGGCATGCAGATGGTGGGCGACTTCCTCATCGACGACGAGGACATCTTCTCTTCCTTCAAGGGATCTCGCGACATGGTCGTCTTCACCAGCAGGCGCGTGATCGCCGTCAATGTGCAGGGGATCAGCGGGAAGAAGCGCGACTACTCCTCGCTCCCCTACAGCAAGATCCAAGCTTCTCCGTCGAGACCGCCGGCACCTTCGATCGGGACGCCGAACTCGAGTTGTGGTTCAGCGGACTGGGCAAGGTCCGGTTCGAGTTCAACTCCCAGTTCGACGTGAAGAAGTTCAGCAAGTTCATTGGCCGGTACATCCTCTAGATCCATACCCGCTGTCCTGGGGAGCCAGTGCAACTGTCAGCCGGCCGGCGTACCTTGAGTCAGTGGGGGGTTGCCATGAAGCGTCGTACCGCAGTGGCCTTGATTCTGGTTCCTTGTCTTGCCCTGGTGGCGGCACCACCAGCATCTGCCTACTGGTGCAGCATCTCCCACACCGGCGCAGGCAGCGCTGAAGGAACGTGCGAGGACGGGTTCCATCTCGGACCGATTTCCGGCGGGACCGCTTCGCACTGGGTCGCGGAGCCCGCGGCCGCAACTCCCACACCGGGCCCAACCCCCGATCCGATCCCGAGTCCAACCCTGAGTCCAGACGCGGTCAGCGGCACCCCGGCAGCCGGCGAGGGGCCCGCTGCTCCCCCGCCCGTCAGCAGCCCATCGCCTGCGAGTCCTCTGCCCGACTGGTCTGCATCGACGATTTTCGAGTCACTTCCCGGCGGTCCGGTGTGGACCGGAGCAGGCGCCTCGGTTCTCGGCCCACAGATCACCTGCCCGGACGGTTGGGGTACCGCGGTTGAGGTGTGGGCCGACACCGGACAACAGGCGGTGTACTGCGTACGTA
>CAJAKT010000613.1 GCA_903940375.1 uncultured bacterium
AGCACGTCGGCCATGTCCGGCAGCCACTTCTCGGCCATGAGGAATGACCGAGGCCGATGCCCGGCGGCCAGTGCGCGACGGATGACCGACGAGCTCTCGGCGATGTACAGGCCCTTCGCCGGCTCGTGGCGGGACCGCAGCGCGACATCGGTCAGGCCGACATAGTCGGCAAGCCGGTCGTCAGCAGCGTCAACGACGCGGATCACGGGCACGGGCTGATCCTGTCAACCCCTGCCCCAGTACCGGACCCCGGTGTCTACCGGGCGGTGAAACCTGCAATCCAGTCGTGCACCACGGGGATGTCGACACGCTGGTGCCCGTCGATGTAACGGCAGTTGTCCGTGAAGCCGTAACTGGTCACGGTGACCTGGAAGCCGTTCAGGAAGCCCGGGCCGCCCGAGTCACCGAAGCAGGTACCACCGCCGCCGATCACATTGCTCGGGTTGCCGTTGACCTGCACGATCTGGTCGGTGAGCTTCTGCCCGTTCGCATCCGTGACGCGACGCACGAGCGGGTAGGAGAAGGGCTGCGGCTTCTGTGGTCCCGACGTCGGCTTGCGCACCTCGGTGCCGTATCCGACGAAGGTGATCAGCGTCTTGTTGAGAGCGGGCTGCGCGAAGGTGCTCAGGTAGTTCACCGGGGCAAGGGTCGCCGGCGTGATGCCGGGTTCGGGCCCAGATAGGACGATGACACCGACGTCGTTCCAGTCGTTCCGGTCAGTGAAGTTCGAGTAGCCCGGGTGGGTGAACGCCGTTCCGAAGTAAGCCGTACGCCCCTTGCCTCCCGACTCAGCGCCTGTGAAGCCCAACGCTGACCCAGGGAAGGTCTCCGTTGCCGGGTCCTCGATGTCATCGGCTGCACGCGGCAGTTCCGATGGTGCCTCCTCGGCGATGACGGAGTCGAAGAACACCAGCGTCTTGCCGACGGTGCCGTCGGTGCAATGACCGGCCGTGAGGATGACCGTCGGGGAGATCAGGGTGCCGCTGCAGCGGAAGCGCTGGGGCAGTCCACCGGGCTCCTCACCGTAGAACAGCAGCATCGCGACGTTGGGATGGCGCGCGCCGTCCCGCTCACCGCCCGTGATCGCCTGGGCACCTGGGATGGCGGATGCGGTGATCGCGGCGGCCGCGACCGCGGCGACGATGAGGCGCGTGAGGGGACGCATGGAACCTCCGAGGGGTAGAAGTCGCTGCAGCCTAGGCCGAATTGCCGCCCCGCGCTGGACAAAGTGCTCGGCGACGGTGGGGATGGTGATCTGCGGGGCGGTAGCGGTCGTCTTGGCTCGCAAGGCCCTGAGCGGAAGGCGGCACGCTCGAACGGTTCCGGGCAGAGATTTGGCGGCTCCACACCCCCGTGGTGGAGCCGCCGTCTGCATCCTGACGCAATGACGGGAACATGGCCAGCGCAACATGTCCCCCCGAAGGGGGACATGCGCAAGCCCCTGCCGACGGGGGAGACAGCAGGGGCTTGCGGAGCAGATACTGCCGCAAAACTCCGCGGATTGCAGCAAGGACGGGCGCGCCGCGCGGTACTTTCATGATTCGTCATTCGATTAGTCCGATTTCCCACCAAATCCCCAGCCCGCTGGCTTGGGCACCCCACTGCCGAAAGAGGCCTCATGTCGACCCTGTCCATCCACCAGGAGCCTGCCACCATCGTGCACGACTTCGATGGCGTTGAGGGCCATGGCGACGTGATCACCTATCACGCCGACGTGACGGGACCAGATGGTCTCCAGGGCGTCCTCGTCGGAGTGCAGAACAGTGCCCGTCAGCACGGTGATGCCCACTGGGATCGCCTGGGCACTGCGACCTTCCGATTCGAGGGTGATGATTCGCTCTCGGTATGCGGCGTCATCCGCTACGAGGCCGACGAGCTGCACTCCAAGCCCGGGATGCGCCACATCCGTGCCGTCGTCGGCGGCACGGGCCAGTTCATCGGTGCCCGTGGCGAGGTCGTGTCGGTGCGCGCCGAGGACGGCACCTTCACCCACACGTTCACGCTGCTCTGACGGCTGCCCTCAGGGCTGCGGTGCCGGCAGCGGCCCGGCTGCCGACGGAAGCGGCAGGGTGCTCGGCGAGCCCGTGGCCGCCACGCCCAGCGCAGCAAGGTCGTGTACATCGGTGGTCCAGCCGTCATAGCTGCGCACGTAGTACACGAGGCTGTCGTGGTCGCGCACGACGTACCACTGCGTGTAGTCCCCCGAGGCCGCCAGGTGCCGCGGCACACTGACGAGATCGAGGGAGTGGAAGACCTGATTGACCGCCTCGCGCGGGCTTGCTGCGTCAGTGACCACCTGGCTCAGAACAGTCGCACGAACGAAGCGTGACGGCGGCGTGACATCCCCCGGCAGGCCGATCAGCCCGGTGCCGTTGCCTGTGCCCTTCACCGGCATGCCCATGAGGTTGTATGCCTGGTCCTCGACATTGGTCAGTCCGATGTAGTTGCGCAGGTTGGTGACGTGCCAGTCATAGGTCGGCGAGTTCGTGAGGACGCCGACGACGTTGTCGTGCACGTGCGCGATGCCGTCGAGGAACTCCACCACGAGGTCACCGCCGTGCGCGTCGTGGACGGCAAGGTGCTCGGTGAACGCCCAGTCCATCAGCGGGGCGATCTGTGCGGGCACGGCCTTCCCGGCGGGCCACAGGTCGCGCACCGGCGCATTCCACACCTGTACCCGACCCAGAGCAGCCTTGACGTCGGCGACCGTGCGGCAGGTGCCGAGCAGCCAGCCGGCAAGGTTGATGAAGTCGAGCGACGGTGCATCGCCCGTCGTCGGCGGCGTCGTGGGCAGCGAGGTCTCGGGCAGCCATAGCGTGCCGACCGACAGTCCCGCCTCGTTCAGGCCGTCGGCAAAGTAGCCGTCGAAGCCGAAGGCATCCATGGCGACGAAGCCCAGAGCGTTGGACCACTGCAGGGGTGCGACGGCGCCCGCCGTGGCGGTGGCGGTGGTCGTGGCCTTCCATTCCTGCCCTCGCGGAACGACTCGCACCTGCGAGCCGAGCTCGAAGGCGAAGTCCAGGGTGCGGCCCGACACGTGCAGGTCGGTGAGTCGGACGAGGCGCAGGTCGGTGCACATGCCGCCGACGCTACCGGCTGGACGTGCTGCTCGGAGGATCCCACTCTCGGCGCAGCCACATCGTCACGGTCATCGACAGGCCGATGAACGCCCCGAGGGTCGCCCACATATAGGCGAACACATCAATCCCCGAGCCGATCGGTGGATCGCCGGGGAGGTAGAAGCGCAGCGCGAGCAGGGCGAACAGGAGAGCTGCACCCCATCCGACGATGCTGGAATCGACCGGCTGCCGACCCGTGAACGTTGCCGTGCCCACCGTGATCGAGTACCCGGCGATGATGAAGGCCATCACCACCAGCAGGATCGCGAAGAACATCGTCGAGAACGACCGCACGAACTCCAGCCCCACGAGCACCGCGCCTGCGTCCGCCGGACGGACCGTTGCCGTGGTGTCCCAGCCCGACATGCCCCCGACGACGAACGCCGTCAGACTCAGCTGCTCGGGCGCCTGTGTCCCCGATGCGAGATCGTCGGGGACCGTGTAGGCGTCGATCAGCACGGCGGCCTCATGCTTGTCGAACGGGTAGCTGGACTGCTCGCCTGAGATGCCGACCGACACCTCGGTGCGACCGAGTGCCGTGCCCGCAGGAAAGACGATGTCCTCGGTTCCGTCACTCGCCGTCACGGAGATGCGCAGCGGCACCGCAATGCGCTGGTCGGCGTTCAGCAGGTTGTCGGAAACCTCCGTTACGCGGAAGCGGAGCAAGGAGGAGTAGGTGCCCGGCTGGACCGAGACCACCTCGACACGCACCCGCACATCACCGCCCGACTCCTCACCCGTCGCCACCGTCAGTCCGCCGCCCGAGGTGTACAGGAGCGCTATCGCCGCGTAGCCCAGGACCACGAGTAACAGGAGGGTCAGCAGGACGGTCCGCGTCCGAGCAACGGGGCGAGCCTCACCCGTCATGGGACCCCCTCGGTCCGAGCTTCGGCAACACGATCAGCCTAGCTACGCCGTAGGGCGGTTACCTGCGGACGACTGCCCCCGGTCCCGGAACGAGCAAATCCCTCACAACCTGGCGAGAGGTTGTGAGGGACTTGCAGTCGGGCTGACAGGATTTGAACCTGCGACCCCTTGACCCCCAGTCAAGTGCGCTACCAAGCTGCGCTACAGCCCGATGCCGTCGTTTTCACGGGGCGAGCAGACTCTA
>CAJAKT010000614.1 GCA_903940375.1 uncultured bacterium
ATCCGGTCGTGCGGTTCCGGCCGAAGCTGCTGCTGAACCGCCCGGCCTGGCTGCCGACCGACGGATCCCGCGGTCGGAACGTGCCGGAGGACATGGGCTGGAAGCCCGGCATCACCTTCGCCCAGGCGTTCGTCGACACGATGTTCGCCACCAACGTGAAGCCGGGGCTCTTCGAGAGCCGCGGGCATGACTACCGGGCCGATCTCGGGGCCGTGGTCCCGACCGCCTTCGGCCTGCCGGCGGACGACGACACGGCTGTCCGGCTCGAGGCGTTCCTGCGGGCGAAGGAGATCGAGCGCGCCGAGCGCATCGCGGCAACCTGATCGCTGAAATCGTCATATAAGACGCATACCGGACAGGCTTGTGATCATGCCGTTATCCAGCGTCTAGGATGGGGGTTCCCTGCTCCTAGTTGGAAGGCCACTTCCCCCATGGCTGGATCATCCTCGTTCGTCGGCCGCGACATGGCCGTCGATCTGGGCACCGCCAACACGCTGGTCTACGTACGCGGTCGCGGCATCGTCCTGAACGAACCGTCCGTGGTGGCGATCAACAACAACACTGGCGGCATCCTCGCGGTCGGCTCCGAGGCCAAGCGCATGATCGGGCGCACGCCCGGCAACATCGTGGCCATCCGACCGCTGAAGGACGGCGTCATCGCCGACTTCGACACCACCGAGCGCATGCTGCGCTACTTCATCCAGAAGGTGCACAAGCGCCGTCACCTGGCCAAGCCCCGCCTCATCGTCTGCGTGCCATCAGGCATCACGGGCGTCGAGCAACGAGCGGTGAAGGACGCCGGCTACGCGGCAGGTGCACGAAAGGTCTTCATCATCGAGGAGCCGATGGCTGCTGCGATCGGTGCCGGCCTGCCGGTCCATGAGCCCACCGGCAACATGGTCGTTGACATCGGTGGCGGCACTTCTGAGGTCGCCGTTATCTCCCTGGGCGGCATCGTGTGCTCCCTGTCGGTACGCGTCGGCGGCGACGAGCTCGACAACGCGATCATTCAGTACGTCAAGAAGGAGTACTCGCTCATGCTGGGCGAGCGCACGGCGGAGGAGATCAAGGTCGCCATCGGCTCGGCCTTCCCGATGCCCGACGAGCCCCATGCGGAGATCCGCGGACGTGACCTCATCACCGGCCTGCCGCGAACGATCGTGGTGTCGGCTGAGGAAATCCGCCGCGCGATCGACGAGCCCGTGCACGCGATCGTCGACGCCGTGAAGGCAACCCTCGACCGCACGCCGCCGGAGCTGTCCGGCGACATCATGGACCGCGGCATCGTCCTCACAGGCGGTGGTGCACTCCTGCGCGGCCTCGACGAGCGGCTGCGGCACGAGACCGGCATGCCGATCATCATCGCCGACCGGCCCCTGGACTGCGTGGCCCTCGGCTCCGGCAAGTGCGTCGAGGAGTTCGAAGCCCTGCAGCAGGTGCTCATCTCGGAGCCTCGGCGCTAGAGCACATGCGGGGCCTCGGCCCGACTGGAGACACTTAGCCCATGCTGTCGCGCCGTACCCGCATC
>CAJAKT010000615.1 GCA_903940375.1 uncultured bacterium
GGCAATGACCCGACGACGGGCAAGCCGATGGTCATCAAGGACGGCCGCTTCGGCCCATACGTCACCGACGGCGACACGAATGCGTCGCTCCGCACGGCCGACGACCCGGCGACGATCTCTGTCGAGCGGGCGAGCGATCTGTTGTCTGAGCGCCGGTCCAAGGAAGCCCTTGATGGCCTGACCCCGAAGAAGACCACCCGACGGGTCGTGAAGAAGTCAGCCTCGAAGAAGGTCGTGGCGAAGAAGGCGGCGGCCAAGAAGACGGCCGCAGCCAAGAAGACGGCCGCAGCCGGATCGCGCTGACCGTGGCCGGCTCGGGGTACTTCATCGCCTTCGAGGGCGGCGAGGGTGCGGGAAAGTCGACGCAGGAGGGGCTTCTCGCCCACTCGCTTGTGGAGCGTGGTCGGTCGGTCGTCCGGACCCGCGAGCCGGGCGGTACCCCCGCTGGTGAGCAGATCCGACACGTGCTGCTCAGTCCGGAGTTCGAGGGCCTCGATGCTCGTGCGGAGGCGCTGCTGTTCGCCGCCTCGCGCGGGGAGCATGTTGCCCGCATCATTCGACCGGCTCTCGAACGCGGTGATGTCGTCATCTGTGACCGCTACATCGACTCATCCGTTGCCTACCAGGGCTACGGACGAGATCTCGGAGTGCAGCGCGTGCGCGATCTGAGCCTGTGGGCCACTGGCGGTCTGCTGCCTGACCTCACGGTCGTGCTCGATGTCGATCCCGAAGTCGGGTTGGCGCGATTCGCCCAGCGCGACCGCCTGGAGGCGGAGCCGATCGAGTACCACCGTTCGGTGCGCGCTGGTTTCCTTGATCTTGCTGCAGCGGAGCCAGAGCGCTACCTGGTTCTCGATGCGCGTGACGACCAGCACACGATTGCGTCGGCGATCCTCGCGCGGGTCGTGGCCGCCTGGGAATCGGCATGACGCGGCCGATCTGGGATCGACTCGTCGGGCAGGACCAGGTTGTTGCGGAGCTGTCGCATGCGGTCGCTGACGCCGAGCGCATACGCCGAGGCGAACACGGGCCGGGGATGACCCATGCGTGGCTGGTGACCGGTCCACCCGGGTCGGGACGGTCGACAGCGGCCACCTGCTTCGCCACGGCGCTCGTCTGCCCCGAGGACGGCTGCGGCGTGTGCGATACCTGCCGCAAGGCTCCTCTCGGCGGGCACCCGGACGTGGAGATCGCGACAGCATCAGGCGTCAACTACCTCGTCGACGAGGCGCGTGAGTTGCGCCTGCGCGCATCCATGGCGCCGATCGTCAGCCCGTGGCATGTCATCGTCATGGAGGATGCCGACCGGATGAACGACTTTGCGGTCAATGCGCTGCTGAAGTCGCTGGAGGAGCCACCGCCGCATACCGTCTGGATCCTGTGTGCACCGAGCGTTGAGGACGTGCTGCCGACGATCGTGTCGCGCACGCGGCATGTGCCGCTGCGCACGCCATCGTCGGCGGATGTCGCGCAGTTACTCGTCGACAACTACGGCGTCGACATTGCGATGGCATCATTTGCGGCGCGCGCCTCGCAGGGCCATATCGGTCGCGCCCGCGCACTCGCGCGCGACGAGCATGCCCGGCTCCGACGCCAGGAGGTGCTCCGGCTGCCGTTCCAGCTGCAGGACGTGGCATCCTGCTTCACCTGCGCCGCGAATCTGCTCGCTGCAGCAACGGAGGA
>CAJAKT010000616.1 GCA_903940375.1 uncultured bacterium
ACAGCAACCTCAGCGGCTGCCACGGCGACTGGCGTATTGCAGTCGTAGTTCTCCCACTGGACCCCGTCCAGGTTCGGGCAGAAGTCCTTGACCGGTGTCGGGCCGCCTGCTGGCGTCACCGGCACGACCGGCTCTGGGAGGCAGCCACGATCGAGGAAGGCCTGGCCACCATCGGCCAGATTCTGACCGGGGTTGACAGGGTTGTCGGCATCGATCGGATTCGGGATCACCGGGACGATGTCGGCTGCGTTGAACTCCTCCGGGGGATCCGTGTAGAACACCCCGATCGGGTGATTGGCAGTGCTGGGCGATCCGCGATCGTCGCTGTACTTCAGCGTGAAGGTGGCCGCCACGAAGGAGGCGCCTGCATCGGCTGTCGAGCAGTACGTACCGTCGGACTCGTAGAAGCAGAATCCAGTTTCCCGATCACCACGATTCTCAACGGAATCGGCCTTGCCAGTGTTGATCCACTGACCGTCCGTGAATTCGCAGTACTTCTTGGGCGTGTAGCAACGCGCGCCTTTCTGCTCGCGATCTGGGGTCCCAACAGGAGCTGGCACCAACGTGTCGCCCTCACGGCAGGTCGGATCCTGCGGATCGAAGGTGGTGGTCCGCTCGCACCAGTACTCAACCGGTGGCGGAGTCGAATGCTCGGTTGAAACAAGTTCGCCCGAGTTCTTCAGCGTCCAACCGTTATCACAGGTGCGAATCGTGTCGGTGATGTTCCCCTCGTGGGTCTGGGTGTTCGGCCCTGGGCCACTGGTCTTTACGCGGTTGCACATCCCCGTGTCCGTGTCGAAGACCCATGGTCCCCAAACCGGTCGGACCTCGATGTCCACGCCCTCCTCAGCAAGTGCGTCTTCCCGTACGAAGTCGCAGTTGCCGACATAGGTGACCGTCGGATCCGTCTTCTCGACAAGATCCTTCTTCACGCACATGCTCGTGTCGCTGTCGAAGTGGTAGCCCTCTGCGCACAGCGGCTTGTAGGAGCCGCCGTCGTCTGCTGTCGCAGGACTGGCGGCCGCCGCTCCAAAACCAATCAACATCAAACTGATGGACGCGGCCAACGCCATGAACTTCAGCCCCGCGCCCCTGGATGAACTGGTCGCCTCTCCTGAGCGACCTCGCCAATTACTCAACATGAGATTGACCTCCTCGCTACTGGGTGGAACGTCTTGCCCCTCCAGCGTCGACTTGACCGAATCCCGTTGCGCGGCGAAATGCGTGCATTGCTCGCTATGTCCGGTCTATGCCCGGACACCCAGCCTCAAACAGGCGAAGGCCCCGGTCCGCTTTCGCGGGCCGGGGCCTTCATTCAGCCGATCAGATCGGCATGTCGTGTTCCGTCAATCCCAGCCCTACTTGCCGGCTGCGAGGATCGACTTGCCAGCGAACCCAGCACCGAGCACACCCACCGCGATCATCGCGAGGGCCCACATCGGCAGTCCGGGAGCCTGCGAGCCGTCACCAGCAGGAACAGCTGCCGGAACTGTGGCCGCTGCGGGAACCGCAACCGTGGCGGCCTCAGGGACCGTGGCCGCTTCCGCGGCATTGGTCACGACTGCCGGGGTCACCTGGGCCACGGGAGCGCCACAGGCACCCAACGTCGCTCCGGCCGGAGTCTTGGCAGCGAGATCGGCGAGAGCCGCCGTGACCGCACCCGTGTTGGCCGCGTAGTCCGCGTCACCAGGAGTGACGCCGCTGCCCTTGGCGCCCGCCGAGTAGGCGACGACCAGGTTGGTCACGCCGTCAGCCAGGCACAGGTCCACCGAGCCACTGGCGTTCGCGCTGGCGTTGTAGATGACCGGCGTGGTGTCCGTGGGCACGGTCGGCACGGTCGGCACGGTCGGCACGGTCGGCGGGTCGCAAGGACGATCCTCGCCCCGTTGGCCCGGAGCACCATCTGCACCCGGCTGGCCGTTAGC